>NZ_QULS01000029.1:0-8402 GCF_003482185.1 Faecalibacterium sp. OM04-11BH | reverse complement strand
GAAAAATCGGAGATAATTTCAAAGGTTTACCTATCGCTATTGCCGTCTGATTTGGCGACTTACGGCAGGGATGCCAAGGCACTTTTGAAGGAGCTGCAGAGCCAGAATGAGAGAATGTTTTTGGTGACGTTCCTCGTGTTGAACACCGGAAAAACCGAGCAGGAACTGGAAACCAATGTGTTTCAGGCAGTCAGCATTGCCCAGAAGCACAACTGCGAATTATGTCGCCTCGATTTTCAGCAGGAGCAGGGCTTGATGAGCAGCCTGCCGCTGGCAGACTGCCAGATCGAGATTCAGCGTGGTCTGACCACCAGCAGCACAGCGATTTTTGTACCGTTTACCACGCAGGAGCTGTTCGACAACGGCAAGGAAAGCCTGTATTATGGCTTGAATGCTCTGTCCAACAACCTGATTATGGTTGACCGCAAAAAGCTGAAGAACCCCAACGGTCTGATTCTGGGCACTCCCGGTTCCGGTAAATCCTTCAGCGCAAAGCGTGAGATCTGCAATGCGTTCCTCGTGACGGACGATGATATTATCATCTGCGACCCAGAATGTGAGTACGCTCCGCTGGTGGAGCGTCTGCATGGGCAGGTCATCCACATCAGCCCTGCCAGCACCCAGTATATCAACCCGATGGACATCAACAGCAACTATTCGGAAGAGGATAACCCGCTGGCTTTGAAAGCCGACTTTGTACTGTCCCTGTGCGAACTGGTGGTGGGCGGCAAGGAGGGCTTGCAGCCAGTGGAAAAGACGGTCATTGACCGCTGCGTCCATGTGATCTATCGCAAGTATTTCGAGAATCCCACCCCGGAAAATATGCCGCTGTTGGAAGATCTGTACAACGCCCTGCTGACGCAAGATGAACCGGAAGCCCGCCATGTGGCGGCTGCGCTGGAAATCTACGTCAAGGGCAGTCTGAACATTTTCAACCACCACACCAACGTGGATATCAATAACCGCATCGTCTGTTTTGACATCAAACAGCTTGGCAAACAGCTGAAAAAACTCGGTATGCTTATCGTGCAGGATGCTGTGTGGGGGCGTGTCACCGCCAACCGTAGTGCCGGAAAATCCACCCGGTACTATGCAGACGAGTTCCACCTTTTGCTGAAAGAGGAGCAAACTGCGGCATACAGCGTTGAAATTTGGAAGCGTTTTCGTAAGTGGGGTGGCATCCCGACAGCCCTGACGCAGAACGTCAAAGACCTGTTGGCAAGCCCTGAAGTATCGAACATTTTCGAGAACTCGGACTTTGTGTATATGCTCAATCAAGCCAACGGAGACCGACAGATTCTCGCAAAGCAGCTCAACATCTCGCCCCATCAGCTTTCCTATGTGACCCATTCCGGCGAGGGCGAAGGGCTGCTGTTCTTCGGCAACGTCATTTTGCCGTTCGTCGATCACTTCCCGAAAGACCTTGAACTCTACCGCATCCTTACGACCCGCCTTTCCGAAGTTGCGGAGGCGCAAAAGCATGAGTGAGAAACAGCCGAAGCTGAAATTCGAGGAGGAAAAGGAGCGCACGGCTACGCGCTCCCCTCCGAAAAAGTCTAAAGTGGAGCAGTCGGTGCCCAAAAAGCAGAAACTGAAACAGGATGCAGACAAAGCTGCGGAGAAATCCCAGCATCTGCGTTTTGGCAAAGCCGAGATAACCCCGGATGAAGCATCCCGCATGACAAAGCAGCAGAAACGTGCTATGTATGCCGCTGCTGCCGCCCGGTCTGCGGCACATCGAGAGATTGATCAGTACGAGGACGACAATGTGGGCACGCAGGCTTTAAGCGAGGGCGAAAAAGCTGCCGAGACTACCCACGATATTTCCAAGAGCCGTTACGCCAGAAAGCTGAAAAAGAAAGCCAAGATGCAGGGCAAGAAGGGTGCCAAAACCGCAAAATCTTCCGTGCAGAAGCCGCCTGCGGCACAAGATGCAGGCGCATCCGGCACCGGCGAGGGCAGTTCCAACTGGCTTTCACGCTGGAAACAGCGGCAAGAAATCCGTAAAAGTCACTATGCCGCCGCCCATTCGGGTACAGCGGCACAGACCGCAGGCGGCAAAGCGGTATCCAATGGCACCACTGCTGCGAAGTCTGGCATGGAACAGGTCATCGACAAAGGAAAATCGGTGGTCAGTACCGCAGTCAACGGCATTGCCAATTTTGCAAAAAGCAACGCGCACGTTCTTTTGATCGTGGGCGTTTTTCTTTTGCTCTTGCTGCTGGTCATGTCGGCATTTTCGTCCTGTTCCATTCTGTTTTCAGGCACCACGCAGGTATCCGGTCAGACCATTTACACCGCAGAGGACCGGGACATCCGGGGAGCCGAAACCGACTACAAGAAGCTGGAAAAGGAGCTGGACAAAAAGATCAAGCGCACCCCCACCGACCACCCCGGCTACAACGAGTACCAGTATCACCTTGACCCCATCGAGCATGACCCATGGCAGTTGACCTCTTTTCTCACGACTCTCTATGACGATTACACCCGGTCAGAGGTGCAGGGCAAGTTGAAGGAGACCTTCAAAAAGCAGTACAAGCTGACCACATGGGTGGAGGTGCAGATACGGTATAAGACCGTCTGGGTCATCAGTCCGGCAGGAATCCCAGTCCCTACGCAGGTGCCCTATGAGTACCGCATCTTCCACACCAAATTGGTGAATAAAGGGCTGGAAGTGGTTGTCCGGGAGGAACTGGACAACGACCAGTGGAAACGCTATGAGATCTTTCAGGATACGCTGGGTGGTCGGCCTTATCTGTTCAACGGCGGTCTGCCGCCCGGTGGCTCCGATGGCTCCGGCACACCCGGCATCGACTATCAGGTTCCTGCGGAAGCCCTGACGGACAGCGAGTTTGCCGCTATCTACAAGGAGGCGCAAAAGTATGTGGGCACGCCCTACGTCTGGGGCGGTTCTACCCCGGAAACCGGGTTTGATTGCTCCGGCTACGTTTGCTGGGTCTACAACCAGAACGGCTACAATGTGGGGCGCACCACCGCCAACGGTCTGTGGAACAAGAGCCAGCACATTTCCGAAGCCGAAGCAAAGCCCGGCGACCTTGTTTTCTTTGAAGGAACGTATGATACGCCGGGGAAAAGTCATGTGGGCATCTACCTTGGAAACGGCAAGATGGTGTCTGCCGGAGACCCCATAAAGTATGCTGATATTCACTCGTCCTACTGGCAGAAATACCTGTCCGGTTTTGGACGGCTTTCAAAATGATTGGAGGAAGAAATGAGCGAAAAACTCGATAAACTGCGCGCTTCTCTGGAAAAGGAAAGGGAGCGTCGCATTAAGATCAACACTCGCATTGAAAGCCTTGAGCGGCGGATTCAGGAAGCAGAAGCTGCCGAGGTCAACGAGATGGTGCGCACCGCCAAGGTCACGCCGGAACAGCTTGCCGCCCTGCTGCGCCAGTCTGCAAACACTACCCCGAACCCGGCTGCGCTGTCCGCAGTTGGTGCAACATTCAACAAGGAGGATTCTGATAATGAAGATGATGAATAAGGTTTGTGCGCTGGTGCTGTCGGTGGCACTGTGCGCTGGCATGGCTGCTCCTGCTTTTGCCTATGGCGGTGAGCCTGTGGAGGAAGTGGAGCAGCCTGTCCTGACTTCTACCACCGATGAAGAAGATGTAGTCACCGTGACCGATGAGGAAACCGGTGCCCTGACCCCGGAGGGCAACCTGACGCTGGTGGACGACTACCACACCAACTATTCTGATGGCAGCGGTCAGCAGTTTATCACGCTGGTGTCGAAGTCGGGTGCGACTTTCTATCTGGTGATAGACCGCAACGCCAAAGGGCAGCAGACCGTCCACTTTATGAATCTGGTGGACGAAGCGGACCTTTTGACACTGATGGAAGAGGATGCCGCCGATGCCTACACCGCTGAAAAAGAAGCAGCGGCGCAGGCGGAACAGGATAAGCTGAAAGCCGAGGAAGAAGCGAAAAAAGCCGCCGAAGAAGCGGCAGCATCCGGCGAGGAACAGCCCAAGGAAAACAAGGTCACAAAGATCGCATCCGGCTTTCTGGGTGTGGTCGTGCTGATTGCGCTGGCGGCAGGCGGCGGCTTCTACGCTTTCACAAAGCAGAAGCAGAAAAAGCAGGCCGAAAAAGAAGCCCTCGACCCCGATGCAAACTACACCGAGGACAAGGGCGATTTTGAGATTCCTGTGGAGGATGAACCGGAAGAACCCGGCGAGGAAGATACCGAACCCATCTGATTTCAAGGCGGCATTTGCCGCCTTACATAACTATCATTTGTGTATTTTTCGGAAGCGCAATCATTGTGGCCGAATGCTATATATCGTATCAAATTGGTATGGATCTGATTGTAAAACTTTTCCATTTGAAATCACGATAATTGTTTCGCCTTCTTTAATTTGCGATAGTTGAACTTGCCCTTTCAAATAATCTGATGCTCCATGAATTATGTATTCATCATCGGCATCATACAACTGGTTTTTTGCTATTGCATAGATACAGTTCTCTTGCAAATCCACATTTGTGACTGTGAGCTTCGATTCTTTTCTATCTAAAAAATTCACTTTGAAAAAACCAAAGGAAAAAACTACTATCATTGCAGTGCAAATGCTGAAAATCACTTTCTTTGTCATTTTATTCGCCTCTATAAGAAAGAAATAGCGTATATAACGACTGCGTTATTCGCAAAGCACCTGTATAAGAAGTTGGATATTGTGAGCCATCCACTGTGCTTCCATCTTTATGAATTCCAATAGCCACATATCCAGATCCGGAAATGTATTCCACAAGTGGGCCGCCACTAAATCCACCTGTCAGATCCCAATCGCCTTTGAGATATTTAGACGTTTGACTTTTTATATGGCCGGAGGATTTACACATTTTATATTTAGCATCTACTCCGTTTATCTGACTCGGATAGCCGTAAGCATACACCAATTGTGATGACGAATAGTTATTGGATTGCCAATGCAACCCCAACCATCCGGTTTTTGATCCAAGATTATTTTTGAGTGTAATAATAGCCCAATCCTCCGAAGATTTTCCGGCAAGATAAGAACTACTAACAGTCATCGAACTTGCCGAAACATTTTCGCTTCCATAGGGTTTACTGCTGCCAGAACGTGCAGGCGCTACGTTTACCGACTTAACATATGCTTTATCCTTTATACTGTAAAGATTATGCGCCGCCGTTGCAAGCGCATTTGGCCCAATCATAAATCCGGAGCCATAATTGGTGCCGCCACTACTAGTTGTTATTTGCAAACAGACAGTGCTGCAATATGGTGATGATGCCGGATTATCAACAACTACAATATCGTTATTTCCGACAATCGCACTAGGATCCAATATATCAAAATTCGGAATTTTTCCATTAGGAAAATAGCCTGCACTTGTTTCCTCATCCGTCAAGGAATTAGTTTCAAATACAATTTTTTCAATTGATTCTTCTCCAGTATCAAAATCGTATTTATGGTATTCTTCCGTACGGAAATTTTCTCTATCACCTGAATCGTCCGCAAAAACAGTCATTCCAGAATTAAAGCTTAATGCAGACAATGCCATGATGCTGCTTGACTTCAAAAAAAGTCTGCGAGATATTTTTTCAACTTTCATATTAATTCCTTTAGATTTTTGATTTATCTACTGGTGCTTCCTGTAATGGTCTCACTCTGCCCATCAGTATAACTAAATGTTGCAGAATACTCCAGCTTATAAGATTTTCCGGACTTAGTGTTAAAATTGTTTGGCTGACTTTGTTTTTAAGGATTCACTTTTATCCTGCATCGGAATCACCTCCATGCAAACTTTTATGCATTTACCTTCCACAGGAACTTCTGCTTAGTCATTCTTATTGCTGCAGATCGGCTCCATCCTGTAAGCACCCCAAAAGATGTACGTAAAGCCTCTTGCCTGCATATTTAAGAGAAAGCGGATATGCTCTTTTACCATTGATTTGAATGTAGCCATTTTCAGAAACCGTTATGCGAATATCTGGCATTCCGTCCATTGTTTCACCAAAAGCTATCGTGAGTTCATTGAGTGCACCGCTATCACCAGAACCACCAGCATAATCAGTGACAAAATATGTCTGCTCAAAAGTTTTGGCAATATCTATATATGTCAGGTCATCCTTTTCAAATAGCCAAGACTGGTCAATTTGAGCACCATTAGTGTCTACTGTAAGATGGTATGCTGATACTATCCTGCATTGTTTCAATGGACGTTCTATTATCACAAAGTGAGTGACTTTTATACAAATCAGTATGACCACCAAAATCAAGGTCACAGTCATTGTGATTACTTTTTCTTTTTTTCTCATCATAAATAGACAATACACCTCCAATCTTTTGCTCCTAATAGGAGCTTTTGCTTAGTCAACGTAGCTCGCCTTATGTTTGTGACAGCTTTTTTGAAAAAATCTCTGCTTTTCGTTATGTTTGTACGCTTATACAAAGAATCTCCATGTTATTTGTTGATTCTAACAAATAGCATGGAGTTTCATATTAAAATACGTTTTCAGCAATTTTCATAATCTCATCTCGTGAAATGTTTCCCATAATCGTGTTTGAAACGCCTCCTTGCTCCCAGCTTAAAATATAAACGGTGTCTCCGTTTTCGCTTGCACTCGTTCCCAAAGTTGCATCTGCTTCTCCGACCTTTACGGTTTCGTACACTGTATGCTCATTATCAAATAGGGGCTGCTGCCCCGGCTGGATAATTGAACAACGGACAGTGTAGCTTTCCTCTGTTTCTTTTGACGAGTAAACATGTAAAAAGTTTTCTGCTCGTTCAAATTTCTGCGCATCGTCCATTTCAAAGCCGTCCGGCACATAATGATCGCTGTATCCATCCGGTAATCGTTCCAACGGTTCGCCGTCCACTTGATACGTCAGCTGCATCTCAATGGGCAGGAACTTCTGAATCATCGTGTAGACTGCCTTGCGGAAGTCTGCGCTTACTGCAAGTGCGCCGAGAGTTAAAATTACCAGCGTCATGGCTGCAACAAGCACTCGTTTCAGCACAGGGCGGTGTTTATGCAACGCCGCTTGCAGGCGGGCATCCCATCGGGAAGTGTCCGGGTAGCGTTCTTTAAGCTGCGCCGGAGTTGGTAGCTCGTTCAGTTCTTTCTGTGCATCTGCATGGATTGCCATCATCAATGCAGCATCAAAAGAAACTTCTGCTCTCTCACTCATGGTGGTTCAACTCCTTCCACAATAGTTTTCTTCCACGGAAAAGCCGCATCCGAACCACTTCGTCCGTCAGTCCAAGCGATTTGGCAATCTCCCGGTTGGTGTAGCCCATTGCCAAAAGGCGCAGTGGGTCACGGTACATCGGTTTCATCTGTCCGATCAGTTCTGTCAGGTGTTCGATGTTGTCGGCGCTGACTGCTGCATCATCCGGCACCGGGGCTCCATCTGGTGCGTCCGGGATTTCTTCCAGCAGTTCTTCCCGCTGCTTGCGAAGCATATCGTAAGCACGGCTTCTACTACAACTAACGAGATAAGCAGCGAGTTCGTGACAGTTTTCTCGATGAATTTTAGAAAAATTTTTGGCAACGTACAAAAACACCTCTTGCAGCACATCCTCTGCCAGATACGAATCGCCCATGATTTTGTAAGCAGTATGGTAGACCAGCCGCTTATAAGTATTATATACATCTATAAACTGTTCTTCATTGCTTTGATCGTCAAGAACAGCTAAGTACAGAGAAAGCAACACAACCACCTCCAACTGATTCGCATGGATTGGATGTAGTGTACCACGAACCAACAAAAATGTCGAATGTCACTAATGTTGTAAAGGAGCGTGATGCCATGGCCCAACCAAAAACTGACCTCGCCTATTTCCGTAGCGAAAAAGCCAAAGCAGAGCAGAAGCTGCACTACCGCAGAAGAAGCCCTTGACCCTGATGCAAACTACACCGAGTACAAGGGCGATTTTGAGATTCCGACCGATGTGCCGGACGAGGACGAAGCCCCGGACGAACCGGGCACCGAACCCATCTGATTTCAAGGCGGCATTTGCCGCCGTACATATTGCAATCCGAAACAGATTGGAGGGATTCTTATCGCAAAATTGATCGTGGCGGAAAAACCGTCCGTCGCCATGTCCTATGCCAAAGTTCTTGGTGCCACCAGCCGTCAGGACGGCTACCTTGAAGGCAACGGCTATCTGGTGAGCTGGTGCGTGGGGCACTTGGTGGAACTGGCACCGCCCAACATCTACGATGCCAAATACGTCAAGTGGAGTATCGCAGATTTGCCCATTCTGCCGCAAAAGTGGCAGTATCTGGTGTCTGCGTCCACCAAAAAGCAGTTTGGCATCCTGCAAAAGCTGATGCACCGCCCGGATGTGGAGAGCATTGTGAACAGTTGTGATGCAGGATAGTGCGGTTGGGTGACTCAAGAGAAAGAAAA
>NZ_QULS01000028.1:7658-9744 GCF_003482185.1 Faecalibacterium sp. OM04-11BH | reverse complement strand
GTTTCCGCAGGGTATCTTTTACGGTTTCAAACTTCTTCTGCTTGGGCTGTTGTCCAGCTGCGGCAAGGGCTGCGTTTGCAAGGTCGAGCTTCTGCTGCCCACGCCGTCTTGCCCAATACTCGGCTTCGCTCACGCGCTCCTTCGAGCCGTTGAGCAGGTCAATCTGGTACAGTCCGGCACCCTCGCACAGCTCCATGACCTCGACACGGAGGTGTCGCATGGTCTGGGCTGTGCTGGAGTGCTTCATACCCTCACGCCAATCGCGGGGCTTCTGCATATAGGGCTTACGCTCCACTTCTCGTGTTCGGACGCTGCCGATCACGATGTGGACATGGATGTTTCCCGAATGGTTGTGTCCATCCGGGTGAGTGCAGACGATGGCAGGATGACCGGGGAAGTTTTCTTCGCAGAATTTCAGGCCAAGTGCCTGTGCCTTTTCCATGGTCAAGCTGTTGTCGGCTGCATCTCGTGGGTCGAAGCTGATGATATACTGATGGCTCTTAATATCACCATGCTGGGTGTTCTTACCATACTTGCGGTTTGCCAGCAGACAGGCTGTTGCAAACGAGAAATCGCCGCACTCAAGTGTATCGAGGACGTACGAATCCCGCAGCTTCGGCTTGCCCTGTTCATCCAAAAGTTGCTTCCCGGTGAACGCGTCGTGCTGGTAAACGAGGTACGTTTCGATGGCGGTGTAGTCCGAGTTCTTAGAGCTGATATGCTTGAGCGTTGCCATACAGTTCACCCAGAACTTTCTCGGCGTGCAGCCGAAATGCGGTCAGGTCTGCAAGTTCGTCAAGGAGTTTCGCCCGGATCTGCTCGGTGTCTGCACCGCCGGAATTGAAGTGCCTTGCAAGCTGGTTGAGGTTTCCGCCCACCTTGCTGCACTGGGCAAGCAAAGTGGAAACAGCGGTCAGGGTTTCTTCGCCGCCGCCTGCAACGATGACCGTTTTCTCAATCTTGACGTTGTGGATGGCGCGGCGGATAAAAGTGGAGAGGGAGAGATTCAGGAGTTTGCAAGTGAGTTCCAGTGACGCTTTTTCCTCTGCTGTCACACGGAACTTGATGATGTGCGTTTTGTTGTTCGGCGTGTCGTGGTGCTGGGAATTGCTAGGGGTCGATTGAACATTCGTTTTGGTCATTGTACCTCCTGTCTGTTCGATAACTCCTCGGTGAAGTTATGTAAAGCACGACACCCCGTTCCATTCGTGCCGTAAGGCACGAATGATGAGCAGGGTTTGGGGCAGGCACGCCGCAACAAGATCACTTCGGAAATGCAGACGCATTGTAGAAGTGAAGTCCCGGATGGACAGGAAATTTTCAAGAATTGAAAATTTGTGGCCACGGGACGGTTCTTGCCCTCTACCGCTGCGCTCAAAATCAACTTTCGGCAAATGTTTCCGAATTGTTAAGACGCAAAAACAAGTAAAGGTGGTGCTGCTCATGTAAGGGGGTCACCGTTTACCCCGAACGAAGTTCCTGCCCCTGTTTTGCAGCGGCGTTGTCCGGCTCACCCACAGAAAGTGTGAGGTCATGGCACGATATCACGTTCAGACGGCTTATGAAGGATTCAAGGTTCGGTATGAAGAAAGCCGGGCGCAGTGCGGACACTACGTCTTGCTTCTTTCA
Organism: Faecalibacterium sp. OM04-11BH; assembly: GCF_003482185.1. Classification (NCBI taxonomy): domain Bacteria; kingdom Bacillati; phylum Bacillota; class Clostridia; order Eubacteriales; family Oscillospiraceae; genus Faecalibacterium; species Faecalibacterium sp. OM04-11BH. Next base: position 8,115 of record NZ_QULS01000028.1, on the reverse strand, counting down.
AACGCAATAATAACACTTTGAAGTTGTGCAGTCAACAACCCAAAATGATTTTCGGAGATTTGTACAACTACATAAGATTTTATTTGTAAAAAAGAAAAATACCGCCCATGCAGTACAGGCGAAGGATTTTGTCGGGGTGAAACGGCGGCAAAATGATCGGGTGTGTTGCGGGGCGGTACGTTCTTTCTGGGCAATCATCTGCTGAAAGTGGTGGTTATCACGGTGAGCACCACCACTTTTCGGCAGGATTTGGAATAAAGGGTATCATGGAAGCGTGGGTGCGTCAAGATAGTTTTGGGGAATTCATTACGGTAAAGCGGTAGAAGTAAGACTTATGATGCCATGGAGAACCGTTTGTCTGGTATTAACAATTGAATCAAGAGCTCAAAGAACGCCATAAACGATCTTCCCTGAGGCCATCCCAATAATTGTGTAAACCTCCGGAGAGGTGTAAAAT
>NZ_QULS01000028.1:0-7648 GCF_003482185.1 Faecalibacterium sp. OM04-11BH | reverse complement strand
GGAGAGGTGTAAAATAGAAGCATCCGGATGGAGGAAAAAGATATGTCGCGAAAGAATCGAAGCCCGGAAGAAAAAGCCCGTAGAGCAAAGATCCGTGAACTGCTGCAGATGGCGAACATCGACAGCATGGACGACATCCAGGACTTGTTCAAGGGAACCATTGCCGAATTTATGGAGAATGGTTTGGAGGCCGAACTGGATGAGGATCTTGGTTACAGCAAATACGACTATAAGAACAAAGCTACGGACAACAGCCGGAACGGCCACAGCAGCAAAAATCTGCGAACCAGTTTTGGCGATGTCGAGGTTTCTGTTCCCCGTGACCGGAAAAGATGTTCTGGGCATGTGGGTCGGCGAGAATGAGAGCGCAAAGTTCTGGGCGACCGTACTGAATGGTCTGAGGAATCGGGGCGTAGAGGATATTTTTATCGCATGTACAGACAATTTGACTGGTTTCGATACAGCCATCCATGCAGTGTTCCCGGAAACGGAGATTCAGAACTGCATGATTCACCAGCTGCGGAATTCCAGCAAATACGTTTCTTACAAAGACCTGAAGGCTCTCATGTCCGATCTGAAAGCCGTGTATGCAGCAGTGGACGAACAGGCTGCTCTGGACGCTTTGGAAACTTTTGCGCAGAATTGGGACAATAAATATCCCAAGATCGCAAAGTCGTGGCGGGAAAACTGGGCCAACCTCAGCACCTACTTCAAATATCCTCAGGAAGTCCGCCGTCTGATCTATACCACGAACACGATCGAAGGCTTTAATCGGCAGCTGCGGAAGGTCACAAAGTCCAAGAGCGTTTTCCCGACAGACGACAGTCTGCTGAAAATGCTGTATCTGGCGATGATGGATATTACGAAAAAGTGGACGGGTCGGCGGCAGGACTGGAGCCGCATCCATGCGCAGTTGTCCATCTATTTCGCTTAGCGTATGCCGGATTAACACCTGCTGCGGAGGAATGTCAAGGGTATATGAACGGCTTCGCCGCCCTTGACAATTCCCCTTGCCTGCGTTATGTTGTTGTTAAGGCGACAGCCGGATTCGCCGTCTGCCGCCTCGTATTAAATTTGCTCTTGTTTTATAGCTGTCTGGACTTTACACAAAATTGGGGAGAGACTCGAAATAAAAGTTTTATTTCTATTGGGGGAATTAAATATGGACGTGTCAACTATTGTTAATATTATTTTATGTGTTCTTTCGTTTATATTAGCGGCCATCTCTGTTGTCACAGTTGTAATCACTTTACGACAGAATAATAAGATGATTGAAGAGTCAACACGACCGTTTATTTCGGTTTACACTGATGAAATTAACGCAGGTAATCCCTTCTTTTATTTAGTTATCAAGAACTTTGGAAAATCCACAGCTTACATAACAAAATTTGAGTATGACTTTGACTTCAATGGATGCTATAAAATCCGAAATGATAGAGATTATTTGCAGCAACTTAATAATGCCGTCTTGGCACCGGGTCAATCGCGAATCTGCACACTTGATTATCAGAGAATAGATAGAGCAGTAACATTTACTCTTGAATACCATTCTGGAGCTAAAAAGACATATTCAGATGAATTTACAATTGACTTAAAAGCGGGTGTAAGTATGCCCTATGGTAAAGTTGCGACAGAGGGTAAAGAACTCCGTACAATTTCCTATGCTTTGCAAGAAATGTTACAGAAAAACCTGTAAAGACCATGTGGCCGTTAAGTAATAGTATGAGAGGCTACCTATGAGCGATGTAATGACCCCGGAGCAGCGGAGCCGGGCAATGAGCCATATCAAAGGGAAAGATACCAGCATAGAGGTATTATTGCGGAAAGCCCTTTGGCACAAGGGCATCCGATACCGGAAGAACTATAAAAAGCTACCTGGCACCCCGGATATAGCGATAACCAAATACAAGATTGCTATCTTTTGCGACAGCGAGTTCTTCCACGGCTATAATTGGGAGATCAAAAAACAAAAGCTGGGGCACAACAGGGAATATTGGATCAGAAAAATTGAGCGCAATATGGCCCGTGACCGTGAAAATGATTTTAAGCTGATTGCAATGGATTGGGTGCCTATGCACTTTTGGGGACAAGAGATACAAAAACGGACAGAAGAATGTGTGGGAGCTGCCGAAGATTTGATTTTCGAGTTGCAGATGATGCAGTTTGATGGTATGATAGATGATATGAGGGACTGTGTTGAAGATATAAGATAATATTTGTATATCTTCAATGAAAAAATTGATGTTTTACAAGGAGTACCCTTATGACCATATCAGAACAGATTAAAGTGCTGTGTGTACGCTCCAATATCAGCGTTGCGGAACTCGCAAGGCGGATGGGGACTACACCACAAAATTTCAATTCAAAAATGAAACGGGAAAGTTTCACAGTCTCTGACTTAGAATATCTGGCGGAAACGGTGGGGTGTTCTTTTGAGCGCCATTTTGTCCTTCCAGATGGCGAAAAGATTTAATTAGGAGGACATACATGGATTTTCTGCATTACAAAAATAACGCCTCAAACCGGGATGTGATTTCCCTTTTTTCCGGAGCGATGGGATTGGATATCGGCCTTGCAAAGGCGGGGCTGAACATCGTGATTGGACAAGACTTTGACCCTGCCTGCGTAGCTACAATGCGGGCAAATGGCCACAAGGTATTGGGCGGAGATATCAGAGAAATTGATGCTGCAGATTTGCTCGAACAAGTTGGGCTTGCACAAGGAGAACCTTTCCTCATTTGTGGCGGACCACCCTGCCAGCCGTTTTCCACTGCCGGAAAGAGGCTAGGAATCAATGATCCTCGGGGAAGCTTGTTCATGGATTTTATCCGAATGATTGATTATATCCGTCCCCGGTTTTTCATCATGGAAAATGTAAAAGGGATTATATCTGCCCCGTTAAAGCACACTCCTCTTGCAGAGCGTGACAAAAATGATCCTGAACAACACTTGGGCACGGTTCTGGATGTTATCCTCTCTGAATTCAACAAGCTCGGCTATAAAACTGTGTATGGGGTTCTGGATGCTGTAAATTATGGCGTTCCTCAATTCCGTGAACGGTTTGTTTTGATTGGAAGCAGAGATAACGAAGATATTTTTCTGCCATTCCCGACCCATTTTCAAATGCACCAAGATCCTGCTTATCGCTGGCGTACGCTCCAGGATACCATTAAAGATTTAGAGCATGACTGCGGAGAATGTGCTGCGTTCAGCAAAGACCGTCTTGCATATCTCCGCCTTGTCCCGGAGGGCGGGAATTGGCGTGACCTTCCGGAAGCTGTAAGAATGGAGGCAATGGGCGGTGCTTATGGATCAGGAGGTGGAAAAGTAGGCTTTTATCGGCGGCTGTCCTATAGCCAGCCATCGCCTACATTAGTAACATCTCCTGTTCAGAAGGCAACAATGATGTGCCATCCAACCCAAGATCGCCCTCTTAGCATACAAGAGTATGCCCGTATCCAGCAGTTCCCCGATGATTGGAAATTCATGGGGACAAGTGTTGCGAAATACCGACAAATTGGTAATGCCGTTCCGGTAGGGTTGGCGTCAGCACTCGGGAAAGCGGTGCTTTCTGTTGCGGATCAGTCTGCCGAAATCCGGACAAAGCGGTTTAGAGGAACTGACATCCATCAAAAGTTGAAACAAGCTATCGAATTAGGAGGAAGCTGCTATGCCAATAAATAATAGTTACGATGAAGCTGCCATCGTGGAAGCGATTGCTACTGCGTTGGATAACTTCTATACGAACTTGATTAAAAAAGTAGACAGCCTAAATGTAAAAACTGTTATGAAACGCAAAAATCCGTATCTGTTCCGAGCCAAGGCTATGAATGGGGCGGCTCAGATTATTGATGCAATTCTTGCTGCTTTTGTGTCCTCGTCGGAAGAAACAATCTTCGGCAATGTATTCTTTGAGCCGATAGCCACCGCTGCCGCCCAGGGTCAGAAAGCATTGGCCGAAGGCGTGGACATTATGGTGGAACGGGATAACACTATCTATGCCATCGCAGTAAAATCTGGTACAAGCGTTTTCAATGCTGATAGCCGTAAGAAGCAGGAACAGAACTTTATGGCAGCCAGCAAGTTGGCACAGCAGGCGAAGAAACGCTTTGTCCCGATTGTTGGTTATGGTTATGGGAAGAAAAAAGTGTCCAATCGTGGACTGCCAAAATTCTATATGGAACTGGCGGGCAAAGATTTCTGGACAGAACTGACCGGCGATGAAGAGTTCTACATAAAGCTGATCCGCTTCATGGACAAGCTGCCTGAGAAGTATGTGGAAGAATTCGACGCATCTTACCAGAAGGCCGCAAACCGGCTCGTCCGAGAGTTTACCCAGGAGTTCTGCTTTGAAGATGGCAGCATTGATTGGGAGAAACTTGTTAAATTCAATTCTGGCAATTAACATCGGAGGGATAGGGCATGAGAGAAGCACTAAAGAATGCTGTACATAATGCAATTTTATTAGAATGCAAATTGCCGCATCAAGAAAGTGGCTTAGATAAATCATGCCTTTCTTCCCAAAATGATATTTGTTTCAGTAATTCTAATCCCCAAGAAATTTCCAAGATTATCTATAATGGTATTGTGGAATTTGCAATCAACGAATATGAAATTGATTACAATGCTTTAGAACGTGAACAGCGAAAAGCCATTCTTAGCCGTATTCGTTATAACCCAGAAGCATCTGAGGATACTAAGCTGAAGTATGGTTTTTATGGTGAAGTACTCTTGGATTTAATCTTGCGTGTGTTTTTAAATACGAGTGTTCTTGCCGCACGAGGATATTTTTATTCTCCTATTGAAAATAGCGAGGCCAAAGGTTTTGATGCTTTTCATTTAATGGAAAGAGAGGGAAATATTGACTTGTGGTTTGGAGAAGCAAAATTCTATGTGCAATATAAAAGTGCAATAACTCCCGTGATGGAAAAATTGAGTACTTCACTTTCAGATGGATATGTAAATCGTAACTTACTTGCAATCATTGATGAGCGCACCCATATCTCCACACATAATGCACAACTGGAAAATCTATTGAATTCATGGGAAGAAAACCCTGATATTAATTTATCTGAAGAAATAAAAAATAGAGGGATTCGATTAATATACCCTATATTTATTGCCTATCAAAAGAATATTACTGATCAATATCATCAGAGCATAAAAAAGTGTATCGATCATATTGCTTCAGAATATATGCGGCTTAATATTGTTATACCTGCTTCGTTTGACTATCGATTATTCTTTATTTTTTTACCATTATCGGAAGTTAAACAAATCAAGGAGAATGTGATAAAATGGATAGACTCACGCGAACCGCTAATATAATTAAAGCGTATTATTCATATAAAAAGAATTCGGATTCCGCAACTTTTGTAAAGGAAGTATGTGGCTTTTTTGACTTTATAAAAGGTGAGCCTATCTCGGAAGCAGATATGAATTTTCTTTTGTTTTTGGCTAACGAAGCAGGAGTTCCACAATATTTTGACTTGCTGAAAGATAAATTTACGGATTGCCGCATATCTGATGAAAACATCAATGCACTTACCTTAAGTGCGTTGTTTCATGATGCCAGCCTTATTAGAGGGAATAATAAATTACATAGGTATCAAAAGAATGTTCTCGATAGCTTCACAGCAAGACAGCAAAATCGTTTTGTTTTGACGGCACCTACTTCTTTTGGAAAGACCTTTTTGGTATATGAGGTTATACAAAAGATGCAGTACCAGAATATCCTTTTGATTTTTCCGGCAATTAGCCTTTTGTCTGAAAATTATGCCCGTTTATGTAGTTCGGATACTTTTCAAGAGTATAAAATCCATTCTCTCAGTGAAGAGGAATTTAATCTCTCTGAGAAAAACATCTTTATTTTTACACCTGAACGTTTCTTGTCGTTTATGGACTCACATCAACACCTTCACTTTGATTTTGCCTTTATTGATGAAGTTTATAAAATAGATAATAGCTTTATCATTGACCAGGAGACTATTGGCGAAAACGAACGTGATACCGCATATCGTTTGGCATTGGAATTTATTTGTAATTTAACAAGCGATATGCTATTAGCTGGTCCATATATGGCACTTCCTCAACCTAATACACAACAACATAAATCGTTTAACAATTTTGCGGAAGATAATGGATTTACTTTTTTGCGCTACAATCAATTTGAAATTGTTTCAAAAGAGTACACAACAGTAAAGAGTAAACAGCGCTATAATATAGATCAAATCCCAGTAGAAATAGGCTCCATAAGCAAAGGGCAAAAAATTGCCAATATAATTAAATCGTTAAGCACGCCTAAAGAAAATACGATTATTTATTGTGGCAGAAGAACCGATACAGAAATGTATGCCAGAACTTTATTAAGGGATCAAATGCTGATTTCTTCTTTTCAAGAAACTTGTTCAGGGATAGAAAGTTCTACTTATGAAATATTTTTAAATCATTTGGAACACACATTTGGCAATGATTGGATTGTATTAAAAGCATTGAAAGGCCGGATAGGCATCCATCACAGCCTTATCCCCAAATACATCCAAAAAGAAATTATAAATTTATTTAATGAGGGGACATTACTATGCCTCTTTTCGACTACGACTATTACTGAAGGCGTAAACACTTCAGCAAAAAACATAATTATTACATCAAACAAAAAAGGCATAAAACCTCTACGGCAATTTGATGCTAAAAATATAGCTGGTCGTGCGGGTAGGTTTTACCAACACTATTCTGGAAGAGTTATAGATTTAAATAATAATTTTGAGGAAATTGTGAATGGACAACCTGAAATACTGGAACATAAAAACTATGATATAACTTTTCCGAAAACGGATGTTGATTACCAGATAACAAAAGATAAATATTTATCTGAAGTTGAACGCCAAGATAAAGAAGATATCCAAGCTCAGATTATTGCATCTGAAATCCCATCAGAAGTATTTGATTGTTTCCGGGTTGTTGGGCCAAAAGATAAATTAACACTATACGGTTATATTTCAAGTGTGCCATGGTGGACTATTGAAGATATTAAACGTGTTTCAATAACATTGGCAGGCAGCAATGCACACCGACTATATTGGCCTGGATTTCAAGCCATTATGGATATTATCTTGCCCGTTGTACGCGAAGAAAAACTTAAACAACTTATTGTAATGCGAGTGGGACAGAACCAGTACTCGTTGATTACAGTTTTATTGAATTCATATCTTTCAGGTGGTTTTCTTTCGATGGTACAATATTATGTTGAACGGAAAGATAATCCCAAAACAAAGGATGAAGCAATGCGGCAAGTAGCTGACTTTGTTTACAATGTTTTTAAGTACCATTTAGTGAAATATCTCGGCCTTTTTGATGTATTCTTCCGATATCAAGTTTCAAAGTCTGAGAATATCAATATGGAAGAGGTAGCTGGATTAGGATTGCTACTTCAGAAACTTGAATACAATGCACTTTCACCCAATGCACGCAAAGTAAGTGATTATGGCGTACCATTTAAACTGATAGATTGTTATGATAGTAAATCGCCATATGACAAGGGCCAATTTGATGCTTATGAACAGCATATCGATCAAGAGATAAGCAGGTTGTTTACATAATAAGTGAGACCATCCCAATAATTGTGTAAACCTCCGGAGAGGTGTAAAAT
>NZ_QULS01000027.1:0-10723 GCF_003482185.1 Faecalibacterium sp. OM04-11BH | reverse complement strand
GGAGCGCTCCGCAGAGCGCGACAAACGCGAAATTAAAAATAATTTTTCCGCTGAAAATATCCAGAGCGTTAGCGGAGGATATTCAAAATCGTTTTTTCTCCGCAAACGCGCCGCCAGCAGCGCTATTGTGGGCACTTTCGATGATTCTAACAAAAAATCGCCGCAAAAATTGGATGGTAATTCTAAAAGGAATCCAACACAAAACTGTAAAACTGTGATATAATCATAAATACAGACAAGATGCAAAAGGGGGCAGTCTGCCCCTTTTGCATTTCCGAAAAAAGCTTTAGGAGGCGAGGCCCAATGGCACAGATCCGTTCCAAGCCCTTCGGTGTGACCAAAGAGGGCGCTAATGTTACCGAGTACATCCTCTCGAACCCCGGCGGTATGTCCGTCAGCGTGCTGGATTACGGCTGCGTGATCAAAAATATCATCGTCCCGGCCAAAAATGGCCCGGTGGATGTGGTGCTGGGTCACGACACCATGGCAGATTACGAGAACGACTTTACCTCGTCCGGCAGCACCTGCTGCGGTGCTTTTGTGGGGCGCTACGCTAACCGCATCGAGAACGCTGTCTTTACCTTGGGCGGCAAGACCTACCAGCTGGAAAAAAACTGCGGCGAGCATCATCTGCACGGCTGTTTTTCCCGGAAAATCTATGAGGTGAAGTACTTCGGCGATACCCTGCTGATGGAGGCCGAAAGCCCCGACGGCGAGGACGGCTTTCCCGGTACGCTGAAGATCGCGGTGCGCTACACCCTTACCGATGACAACACCTTCCGCATGGACTACCGTGTGTCCTCGGACGCTGACACGATCGTAAACCTGACCAACCACAGCTACTTCAATCTGGATGGCGGCGGCGATGTGCTGAACCAGAAGCTGCGCATCTACGCCTCCCGCTATCTGGAGGGCAACAATACCACCTGCCCCACCGGCAACATCCTGCCCGTGGCGAACACCCCCATGGACTTTACCGCCGGTAAGCTCATCGGCAAGGAGATCGACACCGGCTTCCCCCAGACCACCATGGTGGGCGGCGGCTACGACCACTGCTATGTCATCGACCGCGCACGCGGCTCCAGCCAGAGCATCTGCGCATGGGCCACCAGTGATAAGACCGGCATCAGCATGAAGCTGTACACCACCCAGCCGGGCATCCAGCTGTACACCGGCAACTTTTTGCAGGACTGCCCCGCCCCGGGCAAGGGCGGCGAGCCGCTGCGCAAGTACGGCGGCTTTGCCTTGGAGACCCAGCACTTCCCCTGCAGCCCCTCTCACCCGGAGTTCCCCTCCACGGTGCTGCGGGCAGGCAAGGTGTTCCGCGCCACCACCACCCTGCGGTTCTTCACCGGCAAGCAGTGCGGAAAACTTTAAAGAAAGATAGATCACGCAAAAAACGTCTGCTTCGGCAGACGTTTTTTGCGTGAATCGTTTTGTTTATGGCAAGGACACTTTTGCCTCCACGAGTTCTCCGGTGAAAAAAGGGTCCTGAAAAGCCGCAGGCTTTTCAGGACCCAAAAATCGAACCAGTATTTCAGAACACCGCCACGGCGACCAGACGCACCAGCAGGGCGCACAGCCATGCCACGGCGCACTGATTCACCACCATGATCGCAGCCCACTTGCCGCCAAGCTCCCGCTTGACCGAGGCTACCGCCGCGATGCAGGGGGTGTACAGCAGGCAGAACACCAGCAGGGGCGCAGCCTGCGCCGGGGTGAGGGCTGCGGTCAGGGCAGCCGTAGAGCCGAAGAGGACCAGCAGCGAGGACACCACGCTCTCCTTTGCCATAAAGCCGGAGATGAGGGCGGTGGAGATACGCCAGTCCGCAAAGCCCAGCGGGGCGAACAGCGGGGCGATATCGCCCGCGATGCGTGCCAGAATGCTGGTCTGCGGGTCGACGGTCAGCGACAGGCGCAGGTCAAAGTTCTGCAAGAACCAGATGATGATGGTGGCACCAAAGATGACCGTAAAGGCTCTCTGCAAAAAGTCCCGCGCCTTTTCCCACAGCAGCTGCGCCACGTTCTTCAGGCCGGGCAGGCGGTAGTTGGGCAGTTCCATGACAAAGGGAACGGCCTCGCCCTTGAACACGGTGCTCTTGAGCAGCAGCGCCGCCAGCACGCCCACCAAGATGCCGGTGAAGTACAGCAGCACCATCACAAGCCCCGCGTACTTGGGGAAGAACGCCACCGCAAACAGGCTGTAAATAGGCAGCTTTGCGGAGCAGCTCATGAACGGGGTGAGCAGGATGGTCATTTTGCGGTCGCGCTCCGAGGGCAGGGTGCGGCTTGCCATCACGCCGGGCACGGTGCAGCCAAAGCCGATGAGCATGGGCACGATGCTGCGGCCGGACAGGCCGATGCGGCGCAGCAGCTTATCCATCACAAAGGCGACACGCGCCATGTAGCCGGTATCCTCCAGCATGGAGAGGAAGAAGAACAGCACCACGATGATAGGCAGAAAGCTCAGCACGCTGCCCACGCCGGTAAAGATGCCGTCGATGACCAGCGAGTGCACCGCCGCGTTGACGTTCCAGTTGGTCAGGGCGGTGTCCACAACGCCGGTCAGGGCGTCGATGCCCATTTCCATGAGGTTCTGGAAGAACAGGCCGATGACATTGAAGGTAAGGAAGAACACCAGACCCATGATGGCGATAAACGCCGGGATGGCGGTGTATTTGCCGGTGAGGAACTTGTCGATGCGGTTGGAGCGCAGCTGCTCCTTGCTTTCGTGGGGCTTGACCACCGTCTGCGCCACCAGCTCCTGAATGAAGGAGAAGCGCATATCCGCAATGGCGGCGGCGCGGTCCAACCCGCGCTCCTGCTCCATCTGCACGATGATATGTTCGATCATTTCTTTTTCGTTGGGGTCCAGCTTCAAGGCTTCCTCAATGCGGGGGTCGCCCTCCACCAGTTTGGTGGCGGCAAACCGCACCGGGATGCCCGCCGCCTTGGCGTGATCCTCGATGAGGTGCAAAATGCCGTGGATGCAGCGGTGCACCGCGCCGCCGTGGTCATCCTCGCTGCAAAAATCCATGCGCCCGGGGCGTTCCTGATACTTTGCCACATGGACAGCGTGGTCTACCAGCTCGTCCACGCCCTCGTTCTTGGCGGCAGAGATGGGGATGACCGGGATGCCCAGCATCGCCTCCATCTTGTTGATGCGCACCGTGCCGCCGTTGCCGCGCATTTCGTCCATCATGTTCAGCGCCAGCACCATGGGGATATCCAGCTCCATCAGCTGCATGGTCAGGTAGAGGTTGCGCTCGATGTTGGTGGCATCCACGATGTTGATGATGCCGGTGGGCTTTTCGCCGATGATGAACTGCCGGGTGACGATCTCCTCGCTGGAATAGGGGGACATAGAATAGATGCCCGGCAGGTCGGTGACCTCGGTCTCCGGGTGCCCCTTGATGGCACCGCTCTTGCGGTCCACCGTCACGCCCGGAAAGTTGCCCACGTGCTGGTTGGAGCCGGTGAGCTGGTTGAACAGGGTGGTCTTGCCGCAGTTCTGGTTGCCCGCCAGCGCAAAGGTCAGGGTCTTATCCTCCGGCAGGGGATGCTCCCCCTCCTTGGTGTGGTACTTGCCGCCCTCGCCAAGACCCGGGTGCTCCACCATCTTTTCCGCCACCGGGGCGTGCACCGCCGGGGTCTTTTCGGTGGGGGTCACGGTGATCTGTGCCGCGTCGTCCAGACGCAGGGTCAGCTCATAGCCGTGGATGCGCAGCTCCATGGGGTCGCCCATGGGTGCCAGCTTTACCAGCGTGACCTCCGCTCCGGGAATCAGACCCATATCCAGAAAATGCTGCCGCAGTGCGCCTGCACCGCCCACAGCATCCACTATGGCGCTTTTGCCGATCTGTAACTCTTTTAACGTCATATCCTTTGCCTTCTTTTATATGTACTGTTCGTGTGTGTTAGTCTGTGTTAACAAATGTAGTATAGGCTAACTGACAGCGGATGTCAATAGAGAATATAGACACAAAAAAAGCACCGCATCCTCTCAGGCGAGAATATGCGGTGCTTCGTTTTTTACAAGTTACTTCACGGTATGGTAGCCATCGGGGTTGTTCTTCTGCCAGTTCCAGCTGTCGGCGCACATTTCCTCGATGCCGTACTCGGCCACCCAGCCCAGCTCGTTCTTGGCCTTGGTGGGGTCGGCGTAGCACTCGGCGATATCACCGGGGCGGCGGGGATCGATGACGTAGGGGATCTCCTTGCCGCAGGCCTTGGAGAAGGCGTGAATGACATCCAGCACGCTGTAACCCTTGCCGGTGCCCAGATTGCAGATGAAGAGACCGCAGCCGGTCTCCAGCTTGCGGATGGCGCACACATGGCCCCGGGCCAGATCCACAACATGGATGTAGTCACGCACACCGGTGCCGTCCGGGGTGGGGTAGTCGTTGCCAAAGACGTGCACCTTTTCCAGCTTGCCCACAGCCACCTTGGCAATGTAGGGCATCAGGTTGTTGGGGATGCCGTTGGGGTCCTCGCCGATCAGGCCGCTCTTGTGGGCGCCGATGGGGTTGAAGTAGCGCAGCAGCGCCACATTCAGGCTGGGATCTGCATGGCAGACGTCCTGCAGAATGCGCTCGGTAAAGGCCTTGGTGGTGCCATAGGGATTGGTGGTAGCGCCCACGGGGAAGTCCTCGGTGATGGGCACACTGGCGGGGTCGCCGTAGACGGTAGCGGAGGAGCTGAACACGAAGTTGTGGCAGTTGTGATGGCGCATCACGTCCAGAATGACCAGCGTGCAGTTGAGGTTATTGTAGTAGTACTCGATGGGCTTGGACACGCTCTCGCCCACAGCCTTGTAGGCTGCAAACTGGATGACAGCGGTGATGTCCGGGCACTCGGAGAAGATCTTTTCCACGTCCTCGCGGCGGGTCATGTCTGCCTTGTAGAAGCGGAAATCCTTGCCGGTGATCTGCTTGACCCGGTCCAGAACCACAGGAGAAGCGTTATAATAATTATCTGCCACCACGATATCGTAGCCAGCGTTCAACAGTTCGATGCAGGTGTGGCTGCCGATGTAGCCGGCACCGCCGGAAACCAAAATTGCCATAGCCGAGTACCTCTCTCACATAGTATTATCACTTTTATCTCTTTGTGCCGGGCGCTGCCCGGTCTGCTTAAAGCATACCGCTTTTTGCCGCCGACTGCAAGGGGCGCTTTCTTTATTTGGATATATTTTTGTTGCAGCTTTTTTCCATGCACTTTTGATTAACAGAGATTTTTTGCACTTTTCACATGGAGAGAATGCGCCGTTTGTGCAAAACATAGAAATAGCACGGCTGCTTGCCCTGCACAACAGCACGGATCCTTTTTTCTCTTGACATCTCCCCTTATCTGTACTATAATGCTTCAAAAATGAACTATTCATAAAAAGACAAAAAGGAGCGCCGCATGAATCCTACCATAGAGATCAGTTTCAAGACTGCACAGGCGTACAGCGCCATGTGCAAGCCGCTGTGTCAGGAGCTCAGGCTGCCCCAGACCGCCTTTGACATCCTGATGTTTCTGGCAAACAACCCGGACTGCACCACCGCCCGGGATATCGTGGAGATCCGCAAAATCAAGGCGAACCTTGTGTCGGTGAACGTGGATCGTCTGGTGCAGGAGGGGTATCTGGAGCGCCGCGCCGTGGCGGGCGACCGCCGCAAGACCCAGCTGCTGTGCACCGAAAAGGCGCAGCCGGTCATCGCACGGGGGCGCGAGGTGCAGGAGCGCTTTTTTGCCCGCCTGCTGGACAACACGGACGCTCCCACCCGGGAGGCGTTTTTCCGCACCATGGAGGTCATCGGGAAAAATCTGGACGAGATTTTAAAGGAGAATGGATAAAATGCACTTGCTGTTTACGGTGCTTGTCACCTTTTTTGCCGGCATGGGTGCCGGCCTTGGCACCGGCTTTGCCGGTATGAGCGCGGCGGCGGTCATCAGCCCCATGCTCATCACCTTTCTGCACATGGACCCCTACATGGCGGTGGGCATTGCCCTTTCCTCGGATGTGCTGGCCAGCGCAGTGTCTGCCTATACCTACCATAAAAACAAGAATCTGGACATCAAAAACGGCCTGATCATGATGGCAAGCGTGCTTACCTTTACGGTGGTGGGCAGCTGGGTGGCCAGCAAGGTGCCCTCCGCCACCATGGGCGGCTTCTCGGTGTTCATGACCTTTTTGCTGGGCGTCAAGTTCATTCTGCGCCCGGTCATGACCACCAAGGAAGCCATGCAGGGGGTCAGCGCACAAAAGCGTGCGGTGCAGTCGGTGGTGTGCGGCGTGCTCATCGGCTTCATCTGCGGCTTTATCGGCGCAGGCGGCGGCATGATGATGCTGCTCATCCTCACCAGCGTGCTGGGGTACGAACTGAAAACTGCCGTGGGCACCAGCGTGTTCATTATGACCTTTACCGCCCTGACCGGTGCGGTATCCCACTTTATGATCGGCGGCACGCCCGACTGGCTGGTATGGGTGCTGTGCGTGGTGTTCACCCTGCTGTGGGCGCGCATTGCCGCTGTGTTTGCCAACAAGGCCGCCCCCAAGACCCTGAACCGCGCCACCGGCGTCGTGCTGGTGGTGCTGGGCGTGGTCATTATGGGTTTCAACCTCTTGACCTGAAGATAGAATAAAACGAAGGGCTCGTGCACTGCACGAGCCCTTCGTTCTATTCTGAAGCTGAAATTACTTGCTCTCTACCTTTTCCTCGATGGTGGAGTGGTCGATGACCCAGTCGGCAGCCTTGCGGATGCCCTCGTTGCGGCGCAGGGCGGCAACGTCGGTGCCTGCCTTGATCTCTTCCACCGTCTTTTTGGTCTTTTCAGCGCGCTCAGCCAGCTGCTTGTCGATCTCCTCATCGGTGGGCAGCAGGTTCTCCTGCTGTGCGATCTGCAGTAGTGCCATGCGGGCGCGGGTGTTCTTTTCTGCGGCGGCACGCACCTTGGCAGTAAAGCTCTCGCGGGTCTCATGGATCTGACTCAGGTAGGTGGTCAGGCTCATGCGCTGCATCTGCAGCTGCTGCTGGATGACCTGCATCTGCTGCTGGTAGGCGTTTTCCACCAGAATGCTGGGGATCTCGCCCTCTGCTGCATCCGCCAGCTGACCAAGGATCATGTCCTTGGCGTGGTTCAGCGCACCGCCGTGACGGCCGTCGAACAGCTGCTGCTTCACGAAGGCGCGGTACTCCTCCATGGTCTCCTTGCCCATCTTCTTGGCAAAGTCGCTGTTCAGGGCGGGCAGCTGACGCACGCACACGTCATGCAGCTTGATCTTGAACACGACAGGCTTGCCGGCCAGCTCCTTGTTGGGGTAGTTTTTGGGGAAGGTGACGTTGATCTCGAACTCGTCCCCTGCCTTGTGGCCCAGAATGCCGTCCTCGAAACCGGGGATCATGCGACCACTGCCCAGCTGCACCGACTGGTCCTTTGCCGTGCCGCCCTTAAAGGCCACACCGTCCAGAAGACCCTCAAAGTCCATGTGCACCACATTGCCCTTTACAGCGGGGCCCTTGTGGGGCACCAGCTCTGCGGCATAGTTGCGGCGGCGCTCCAGCACCGTGTCGATCTCCTTGTCGGTCACCTCCGGGGTGACGCACTGGGAGGTAAAGCCGGTGGTCTTGGTCAGTGTCAGCTCGGGCTGCAGTGCCACGGTGGCGGTAGCCACAAAGCCCTCGTCCTTCTTCACGCTTACCAGATCATAGCTGGGGTCATCTACCGGCGCAAAGCCGTGTTCCTTCAAAGCAGCCTCGTACAAAGCAGGCACATCCTGATCCATCAGGTCGTTGATGGCATCGTACCAGAAGGTGTGCTCGCCGCGGTCAGCTTCGATCTGTGCGCGGTCGGCCTCGCCCTTCTGGAAGCCCTTGATGGTATAAGTGGCGCGGGTGCGCTCATAGACCGCATTGGAGGCGGTCTCCAGTTCCTCAGCCGTAGCGCTGAAGGTCATTTTGCAGACACTCTTTTCAGGAGTTTCCACGCTTACCAGTTTCATAGGATCTACCCTCCGTGTTGTTCCCTTGGCGGCGGGGCGGCGCTGCCAAGGCAGCAGCCGGAACGCCATTTTGGGGACATTTTCAAACATTAATAAAGTTATTATAGCACAAGTGCAGCAAAAGCGGTATAATAAACTTGATAAAAATGTGCCGTTTTGGCAATTTTTGTCCATTCATGCAGGAAAAAAGCACGTTTTGCGGCAGCAGCTGCCGCGCAAAAGTGGGAAACCCCTCAGGAAAGGAAGGCTGTCCCCTATGCGATTATTTGATGTTTTGGGCCCGGTGATGATCGGACCCTCTTCCAGCCACACCGCCGGTGCGGCAAAGATCGGCTATACCGCACAAAAGCTTCTGGGCGAGGTTCCGGCGCAGGCAGACATCGGCCTGTACGGCAGCTTTGCCACCACCGGCAAGGGGCACGGTACCGACCGCGCATTGGTGGCGGGGCTGCTGGGTCTGCGCCCGGACGACCCCCGCCTGCCGGACAGCTTTGCGCTGGCCGCGCAGCGGGGGATGCAGTTCAGCATCCACCCGGTAGAGCTGCGCTCTGCCCACCCCAACACCGCCGTGCTCACCCTGACCAGCCGCACCGGGCGGCAGCTTTCGCTCAAGGCGGCATCGGTGGGCGGCGGACGCATCCGCGTCACGGAAATTGACGGCGTACCAGCGGATTTTGGCGGTGACAGCAACACCCTCATCATCCACAACGAGGACACCCCCGGCTGCATTGCGGAGGTGACCATGGCGCTGGCACTGCGGCGCATCAATATTGCGTCCATGCAGGTGTTCCGCGCCGCTGCGGGCGGTTATGCGGTGATGGTGCTGGAGTGCGACTCCCACATCCCCCACGCGCTGGAGCGGCAGCTGGCGGTGATGCCGGGCTTGCTGAAGGTGACCTGCCTGAACGTGGACGAGCCGGAAGAAACGGAGGAATGAGCCATGGCATTTTTGTCCTGTGAAGAGATGCTGGCTGCTGCTCGCAGCCAGAAGATCACGCTGGCAGAAGCGGTGCTGCGCAGCGATTTGGAGGAGAGCCGCCTGACCGAGGCGCACAGCCGCGCCGCCATGCGGCACCTGTGGCAGGTGATGCAGGCCACCAGTCAGGAATACGACCCCGCACAGCGCAGCCGCAGCGGCCTTTCCGGCGGCGATGCCGCCAAGGTGGAGCAGGCGTGGCAGCAGGGACGCCTGTTGGGCGATGACTATCTGGCCGCAGTAACAGCGGAAGCCCTGAAAACCGCCGAGTGCAACGCCTGCATGAAGCGCATCGTGGCCGCGCCCACGGCGGGCAGCTGCGGGGTGCTGCCGGCGGTGCTGCTGCCGCTGGCCCGCGCCGGGCAGGCAGACGAGGACGCCGTCTGCGACGCACTGTATGTGGCGGCAGGCTTCGGGCAGGTCATCGCCGCCCGCGCCACGCTGGCGGGCGCAGAGGGCGGCTGTCAGGCCGAGGTAGGCGCAGCCAGCGCCATGGCTGCCGCCGCCCTGTGTAACCTGAAGGGCGGCACCCCGGAGCAGTGCGCCGCTGCCGCCGCCATGGCACTGGGCAACCTGCTGGGTCTGGTCTGCGACCCGGTGGCGGGTCTGGTAGAGGTGCCCTGCATCAAGCGCAACGTGGTGGGTGCGGTGAACGCAGTCTCCTGCGCCAACATGGCACTGGCCGGGGTGGACTATGCCATCCCCTGCGACGAGGTCATCGACGCCATGGGCCGCGTGGGCAGCTTGCTCTCCCCCGACCTGCGCGAGACCGGTCAGGGCGGTCTTGCCGCTACTCCCACCGGCGTTAAGATCGCCCGCCAGCTGGCGCAGGAGGGCTGAGCGGGGCACCAATTTTCCCCGCCCGGCGGGAGAGAAACGGTTGTAAAAGCCGCTTTTCGCGCCGATGTGGCAGAAGAATTACAGAAAAGCCGCAGTAAAATCAAAGAAAAGACGTTCTTTTTCGGAAAATATAAAATTATTTTAAAAAAGCTGTTGACAAACCCCGCCCTTCGTGATAAAATACATCATGTTCCGAACGGAACGTATGCGTTGGTAGCTCAGCTGGATAGAGTGACTGACTACGAATCAGTAGGCCGGGGGTTCGAGTCCCTTCCATCGCACCAAACCATGAAAATCCGAACCTTTTCTCGATAGGAGAAGGGTTCGGATTTTTTGTTTTCTTCGGAAACGAAAACAAGGGCTCTTCCCTGACGGCTGTGTGTCCGAAACCTTATCAGAAAAAAGACCGTGTCACAAAGGTCACAACTGTAAAGGTGCCGTAAGGCAGAAAGGACACAAACATGAAGTACGATGAAAGAGCCTGCAAGTTCAACATGGATACCGGCTGCGTGGAACTACTGCTCCGGGATGGGAGAAAAATTTCCATCGACTGCACCGGGGTCGAGGATGCGCTGGATGTGACCATGGCGCAGAGGACGGAATTGGACTACCTCATCTACAATGATCCGCTGGGCTATGCGGATTTGATTCTGAATGGCAATCCGAAGGAATATCTGAGGAATGTGGCTGGGAGTCATGGGTTAGAAAATTAAAGGCAAAACAAAAACAGGGTGCGTCCACCCGGACGCACCCTGCCAAAAGCCACATACGATAGCGATATGTACAACAGGGCGTTCCCCGTCGGGAACGCTCTGTTTTTCTTTGCCGGAGAGATGAGCCTGTTCCGCCTGCCATGCGGCAAATTCTCTTTGCCCTTCTTCGCTGTTCCAGCAGGCAAGGATGGCCGGGTAGAATGCCCG
>NZ_QULS01000026.1:0-12335 GCF_003482185.1 Faecalibacterium sp. OM04-11BH | reverse complement strand
TCAGCGCTTGGCGCTCAAGTATAATACCACACCCCGGGGCACTTGTCAACACTTTTTGACATCTTTTTTCTAATTTCTTTGCGCGGGGGGGGGTTGGGGGCAAAACTCCAACCGCAAAGAACCCTCTCAGGCATCGCTGCGCGATGCCAGCTCCCCCGAGGGGGGAGCTTTATTGGCGCTGACCGGAAGATGCATAAAAGCTCCCCCTTTCGGGGGAGCTGGCGCGCAGCGCCTGAGAGGGTTCGCCCCTATATTATTACATTATATAGGCAGTACGAAGCCCAAGCAGGTATAGACTGTGGCTTATATTACCCGACGGAAAGCATACTGTGCTGTCAAGAGTTTCCGTGCAAAATTTTGTCCCGAAAAATATCTGCTATTTTTGGCGATTGCTACAAAACGCAAAATATAGTGGTATTTTGCTTGACTTGCCACTAGATAATGATAAAATAGAGTTACATTCAGTTTGTTGGATATCGTTGTGCGCAGACGGGTATCTCTTATGATAAGAGGTACCCGTTCACAATGCGCCTATATAGAAGGAGGAGAACCGATGAAGATCATCAAACGAAACGGTGCAGAAGTTCCTTTTGATATTACCAAGATCATCACCGCCGTTACCAAAGCCAGCGATTCTGTGGGCGGTCAGGCTCGTCTGAGCCGGGAGCAGATCACCCAGATCGCTGCAGCCGTTACCGACCAGTGCCAGCAGCTCAACCGCGCGGTCAGCGTGGAAGAAGTACAGGATCTGGTGGAGAACCAGCTGATGGACATTCAGGCGCACGATGTAGCACGCCACTATATCACCTACCGCTACGTCCAGAGCCTGAAGCGCCAGACCAACACCACTGACGAGCGCATCCTGAGCCTGATCGAGTGCCAGAACGAAGAGGTCAAGCAGGAGAACGCCAACAAGAACCCCACCGTCAACAGTGTGCAGCGCGACTATATGGCCGGCGAGATCTCCAAGGATCTGACCGCCCGTCTGCTGCTGGACCCGGAGATCGTAAAGGCGCATCAGGAGGGTCTGATCCACTTCCACGATTCCGACTACTTTGCCCAGCACATGCACAACTGCGATCTGGTGAACCTGGAAGATATGCTGCAGAACGGCACCGTTATTTCCGGTACCTATATTGAGAAGCCGCACAGCTTCTCCACTGCCTGCAACATTGCCACCCAGATCATTGCACAGGTAGCTTCCAACCAGTACGGCGGCCAGAGCATCAGCCTGACCCATCTGGCTCCCTTTGTGGACGTCTCCCGCAAGAAGATCGCCGCTGAGGTGGAACTGGAGATGGAAGGTCTGGGCGTCTCTGCCGAGCGCAAGAAGGAGATCGTGGAGCGCCGTCTGCGCAACGAGATCAACCGCGGCGTGCAGACCATCCAGTATCAAGTGGTCACTCTGATGACCACCAACGGTCAGGCACCCTTTATTACCGTGTTCATGTATCTGGGCGAGGCCCGCAACCCGCAGGAAAAGGCCGACCTTGCCATCATCATCGAAGAGACCATCCGGCAGCGTTATCAGGGCGTGAAGAATGAGGCCGGTGTGTGGATCACCCCTGCCTTCCCCAAGCTGATCTATGTGCTGGAAGAGGACAACATCCGCCCCGGCGCCCCCTACTACTACCTGACCGAGCTGGCCGCAAAGTGCACTGCTAAGCGCATGGTGCCGGACTATATCTCGGAAAAGAAGATGCTGGAACTCAAGGTGGACAAGAATGGCGAGGGCCACTGCTACACCTGCATGGGCTGCCGCAGCTTCCTGACCCCCTATGTGGACCCCGAGACCGGCAAGCCCAAGTACTATGGCCGCTTCAATCAGGGCGTGGTCACCATCAATCTGGTGGACGTTGCCCTGAGCTCCGGCGGCAACTTTGAAAAGTTCTGGAAGATCTTTGACGAGCGTCTGGATCTGTGCCACCGGGCTTTGCAGGCACGCCATAAGCGGCTGCTGGGCACCCCCAGTGATGCTGCCCCCATTCTGTGGCAGTACGGCGCACTGGCACGCCTGAAGAAGGGCGAAAAGATCGACAAGCTGCTCTTCGGCGGCTATTCCACCATCAGTCTGGGCTATGCCGGCCTGTACGAATGCGTGAAGTATATGACCGGCAAGAGCCACACCGATGCCGGTGCCAAGCCCTTTGCATTAAGTGTGATGCAGCACATGAACGACAAGTGCAACGCGTGGAAGAAAGCCGAGAACATGGACTACTCCCTCTACGGCACCCCGCTGGAATCCACCACCTACAAGTTTGCCAAGTGCCTGCAAAAGCGCTTTGGCATCGTGAAGGGCATCACGGACAAGAACTATATCACCAACAGCTACCACGTCCATGTTTCCGAGCCCATCGACGCTTTTACCAAGCTGAAGTTTGAGGCCGACTTCCAGCGCCTGTCCCCGGGCGGTGCCATCAGCTATGTGGAAGTGCCCAACATGCAGGACAATCTGGAAGCCGTCATAAGCGTGCTGCAGTTCATCTACGACAACATCATGTACGCCGAGTTGAACACCAAGTCCGACTACTGTCAGGTGTGCGGCTACGATGGCGAGATCAAGATCGTGGAGGATGACGGCAAGCTGGTGTGGGAGTGCCCCAAGTGCGGCAACCGCGACCAGAACAAGCTGAACGTTGCCCGCCGCACCTGCGGTTATATCGGCACTCAGTTCTGGAACCAGGGACGCACGCAGGAGATCAAGGACCGCGTGCTGCATCTGTAAAAAACGCCAAAATTTATTTATGATTTATATTTGGAGCGGCCTTCAGGCCGCTCCAAATATCTTTTCAGCAAACGACAGGAACATGAGCATGAACTACGCAAACATCAAATATTACGATATCGCCAACGGCCCCGGGGTGCGCACCAGCGTTTTTGTGTCCGGCTGCCGCCACCACTGCCCGGGCTGCTTCAACGCCGTGGCATGGGACTTTGCCTACGGTCAGCCCTTTGATAAGACCGTGCGCAACGAGATATTCGCCTCCTGCCAGCCGGACTATATCGCCGGGCTCTCCCTGTTGGGCGGCGAACCCTTTGAGCCGGAAAACCAGCGGGAGCTGCTGCCCTTTGTACGCAACTTCAAGGCGCTGTACCCCGCCAAGACGGTGTGGTGCTACTCCGGCTATACTTGGGAACAACTTACCGGCAAAGAGCCCAGTCCCGCGCGGTGCGAGGTGACCGACGAGCTGCTGGCACTGCTGGATGTGCTGGTGGACGGCAGATTCGTGCAGGCCGAGCATGACATCTCCCTGCGCTTCCGCGGCAGCCGCAACCAGCGCCTGCTGGATGTGCCCAAGTCCCTTGCCGCCGGGCAGCCCGTGTGGTGGGAGGACGAAAAGGTGTTCGCCACCCATACCATGGAACGGTAAGCGGTGCTGAACTCCTTCTCGTGAAAATGCGTTTGTCGCGGCCCGCAGGCCGCGACAAACGCTCTATTAAAAATAATTCTTCCGCTGAATATGGCCAAAGCAACGCGGAGGCCATTCGAAATCATCCCACATCAAAAGAAGCCGCTGCACAGACTGTGCAGCGGCTTCTTTCTTTTCTCACTCCCGGCTGCCCACAGCGTCCTCGATAACGCGCAGGAAGGCATTGCCGTAGCGGGCGGCTTTCTTTTCGCCCACGCCGCTGATGTTCAGCAGCTCGTCGATGCTCATGGGCTTTTTCTCTACCATCTCCCGCAGGGTGGCGTCGTTGAACACCATAAAGGCGGGCAGGTTCTGCTTGCCTGCCAAGCGCTTGCGCACCGCATACAGGGCATTGAGCAGCTTTTCGTCCGCTTCGCTCAGGCTGCCCGCTGCGGCGGGCTTTGCGCGACGGGGCTTTTCCAGCCGGTCGGCGCTTTGGGCGGCACGGCGGCGGGCGTATTCCACCTGCAGCTGCGCTTCCTGCTCGGCGGCAAGGCAGCAGGAGCAGTTGCCGCACTTTTTGGGCGCGGCCTCCCCGAAGTATTGCAGCAGAAAACCGCGCAGACAGTGCTGGGTGGTGGAATAGAAGGTCATGTACTTGAGCCTTTCCTCTGCCTTGCGGGCGGCTTCGGCCTTTACATCCGCAGGCAGACCGTTGTCGGCCTCCCGCTCCTTGTCGATGAAAAAGCGGATGGTGCGCACATCCGTGCCGGAATACAGCAGGGTGCACCGGGCGGGCTGACCGTCGCGCCCAGCGCGCCCGGCCTCCTGATAATAGCTTTCCAGATCCTTTGGCATATTATAATGGATGACGAACCGCACGTTGGGCTTGTCGATGCCCATGCCGAAAGCATTGGTGGCAACCATCACCTGTACCCGGTCGTAGAGGAAATCGTCCTGATTCTGCCGCCGGGTGTCCGCATCCAGTTTTGCGTGGTAGGCTGCCGCCCGGATGCTGCGGCTTTGCAGCAGCTGCACCGTCTCGTCCACCTGCCGGGTGGTGCTGCAATACACGATGCCCGCATGATTGCCCTCTTTGAGCACCAATTCCAGCAGCTCCTTGGGCTTCTGGCTGGGCAGTGCCCGCCGGGTCTCGAAGTACAGGTTGGGGCGGTCGAAGCTGGTGGTCACCTCGTAGGGCGCTTGCAGCGCCAGATGGGTGCGGATATCCTCCCGCACATGGGCGGTGGCGGTGGCGGTGAACGCGCCCATGACCGGGCGACTGGGCAGGCTGTCCACAAATTCCTTGATGCGCAGATAGCTGGGGCGGAAATCCTGTCCCCACTGGCTGATGCAGTGCGCCTCGTCCACCGTGACCATGCTGATCTGCCGCTCCTGCGCGAACCGCTGGAAGCCCGGCATCTCCAGCCGCTCCGGTGCCACATAGATGATCTTGTACCAGCCCTCCCGGGCGCGGTGCAGCATCAGCGCCTTCTGGTTGTCGGTCAGGCTGTTGTTCAGAAAAGCCGCCGCCACGCCCGCCTGCACCAGCGCCCCCACCTGATCCTTCATCAGACTGACCAGCGGGGACACCACGATGGTAATGCCCGGCAGCAGCAGCGCCGGCACCTGATAGCAGATGGATTTGCCCGCGCCGGTGGGCATGACCGCCAGCACATCCTGCCCGGCCAACAGGCGGCTGACGATCTCCTCCTGCCCAGGGCGGAAGCTGTCGTAGCCGAAAACTTTTTTCAGGATACTGTGCGGGTTTTCCATGGTCTCCTCCGTTATATAAGTAGGTGCGCTGACGCGCCGATCGCTCAAAACCTTATCAGTATACCACAAAACCGATACTTTTGGCAGAAAAAAGCGTCACTTTGCGCAAAAATGTGCAATATCCACTCTTTCTGCCCGGGAAGGATAGCTTTTCAGGCGCGAAAATGCTATAATGAGAACACATATCTCCATGCCCCCGCAGACTGCCCGGCATGGATTATGCAATGTAAAAAGGAGCATTTATAATATGCAGCAGAAACTTATCACCTTTGCCGTGCCCTGCTACAACTCGGCAGCCTATATGCGTCACTGCATCGAAACGCTGCTGAGCGCAGGCGAGCAGGCCGAGATCATTCTGGTGGACGATGGTTCCGTCAAGGATGACACCCCCGCCATCTGCGACGAGTACGCCGCAAAGTACCCCACCATCGTCAAGGCCATCCATCAGGAGAACGGCGGCCACGGCGAGGGTGTCAATCAGGGCATCCGCAACGCCACCGGCCTGTACTACAAGGTAGTGGACAGCGACGACTGGCTGGACACCGACGCCCTGAAGAAGGTGCTGGAGCGTCTGACCACGCTGGTAGCCCGCGGCACCGCGCCGGATCTGATGATCTGCAACTATGTGTACGAGCATGTGGAGGACGGCACCAGCCATACCGTGCGCTACACCAACGTGTTCCCGCAGAATCGCCTGTTCGACTGGGTGCACGTCCGGCGCTTCCGCCCGGATCAGAACCTGCTGATGCACTCGGTCATGTACCGCACCGAGGTGCTGCGCCAGTGCGGCATGGTGCTGCCCAAGCACACCTTCTATGTGGACAATATCTTTGTGTACCAGCCCCTGCCCTACGTCAAGAGCATGTACTATATGGATCTGGATCTGTACCGCTACTTCATCGGCCGCGCAGACCAAAGCGTGAACGAGAGCGTGATGATCGGCCGCGTGGACCAGCAGCTGCGGGTCACAAAGCACATGATCGACTGTCAGGATCTGGACGCGCTCAAGGGTCAGAAGCGTCTGCGCGCCTACATGGTGCACTACCTGTCGGTCATGATGGCGGTCAGTGACATCTTTCTGCTGCTGGACGGCAGCGCCGAGGCACACGCCAAAAAGGCAGAGCTGTGGCAGTACCTCAAGGATCACGTTACCCCCGGCGTTTACCGCGCTGTGCGCGTGAACCTTGGCGGTCTGACCGACCTGCGCTTCCCCGGCGGCGACAAGGTGGTCGTAGCCACCTACCGCCAGCTGCGCAAGATCTTCAAGTTCAACTAAAAGCATCGTTTTCCCCCTGTCATCTTAAATGACGGGGGGATTTTTGTTTGAGGGAGCCCCTTCCGTCTGCTCCCGTTGGTCGCAGCCACCTTCCCCAAGGGGACGCCAACCCTCTCAGGCGCTACCGCGCCAGGCGTGACTGAGAGGGTTCAGCCGTCCCCTTGGGGAATCTGCTGAGCAAAGCGAAGCTCAGGGGGTAAACATATCTTTTCGTGCCAAAGTCTGTACGAAACGCGCAGGATGGTTGCTTTTCCTCCGTTGTTCCGGTATACTGGATACGTTTTCCCATTTTGACCCCGCACTGGATTTCACACAGGAGTTCGATACTTTTTTGACAAGGAGGAACCGAGTGCTGCGGCCTTTGGCTGCGCACCCAATACAAACCACATTATGGAACAAATGTTGATCTGTCTGTCCCTTGCCCTGATCGCCGGTCTGCTCATGTCACGCGCTGCTAAGGCCGTGCGTCTGCCCGCCGTCACCGCCTATCTGCTTACCGGCCTGCTGCTGGGGCCCTTCTTTCTGGGTCGGCTGGGACTGAGCCGTTTCGGCTTCGGTTTTGGCAGCCTTGTTGCCGTGGAGGGCTACGGCATTATCACGCAGGTGGCGCTGGGCTTCATCGCCTTCGTCATCGGCAACGAGTTCCGTCTCAGCGCCCTGAAGCACATGGGTCGCCGCGCCGTGACCGTGGGCATTGCGCAGGCGGTGATCACCACCGCGCTGGTGGATATCGCCCTCGTTGCCCTGCACTTTGCCCGCCCGGACGTCATCTCGCTGGCCTCTGCCATCACGCTGGGCTCTATCGCCGCCGCTACCGCACCCGCTGCTACCCTGATGGTGGTCAAGCAGTATAAGGCCGATGGCCCTTTGACCAAACTTCTGCTGATGGTGGTCGCCATTGACGACGCCGTGGGTCTGGTGCTGTTCTCGGCCTCCTACGGCGTGGCAAACGCGCTGGAGCAGGGCCGCATCGACCCTGTGAGCGTGGTACTGGAGCCGCTGCTGGAGATCGCGCTCTCGCTGGCGCTGGGCGCTGCCGCCGGTTATTTGCTGAACCTGCTGGAAGTCTACTTCCACTCCCGCTCCAAGCGCATGAGTCTGTCGGTGGCCTTTGTGCTGCTGACCGTGGGCCTGTCCATGACCAAGTTCGAGATCAACGGCACCCGCTGCGGCTTCTCGCTGCTGCTGGTGTGCATGATGACCGGCACGGTATTCTGCAACGTCTGCCCCACCTCGGATGAGCTGATGGACCGTCTGGACCGCTGGGTGTCCCCCATCAATATCCTGTTCTTCGTGCTGTCCGGCGCGGAGCTGGATCTGACCATCCTCACCAACCCCATGGTGCTGCTCATCGGCGTGGTGTACATTGCGGCACGCTCTGCCGGTAAGATCAGCGGCTCCTTCCTGAGCTGCCGCGCCACCAGCTGCAGCCCCGCCATCCAGAAATATCTGGGCATCACCCTGCTGCCGCAGGCCGGCGTAGCGCTGGGCATGGCTGCCACTGCCGCCGAGCTGTCGGACGGCCACATGGTACGCAACGTGGTGCTGTTCTCAGTGCTGGTGTACGAGCTGGTAGGCCCCACCCTGACCAAGCTCTCGCTGACCGCTGCCGGCGAGATTCGTCCCGAGGGTCGCACCAGCGCCCGCGTGGAGAACCAGCCCGAAGCCCCTGTGGAGCTGAGCTGAGACGATAAGGAAGAATTATTTGTAATTTTGAGGGTCAGGAAAGTCCGCGGACTTTCCTGACCCTCTTTTCACAGAAAAGGGTTCTCCCCCACCTTTATGTGCAAAAGGTTGTTTTTTGTCGAATCAGCACGCAATCATTGACGAAAGCTGCTATTTTTTGTATACTAAGCTTATCGGCGCTGGCACAATTTTCCTATTGTGTCAGTGGTTGCTAAATAGGAATAGTGAAGGAGAATGACACATTATGAAAAGCACTGGCATCGTTCGCGGCATTGACTCGCTGGGACGGATCGTTTTGCCGAAGGAGCTGCGCACCAGTATGCACCTCGACACCGACACCAAATTGGAGATCTTTGTGGATGGAGACGCCATCGTCCTGAAAAAGTACCGCCCCTCCGGCAGCTGCGATTTCTGCGGAGAGGTAGACGAGCAGGCCATCCAGTTTGGCGGCTACTGCATCTGCACCGCCTGCCGCCGTAAGCTCAGCGCACTGTAACGCAGAAAGGAGGCCCCTTTCTCATGAGTCAGTTCATCGACTTTACCCTTCCCTCCACCGTGCCGGGGCGCACCCTGCACGGCTTTCGCTGCGTCCCGGAGGGGCAGGTGCGGGCGGTGCTGCAGCTGTCCCACGGCATGGTAGAGTACATCGACCGCTACCGCCCCTTGGCGGAATATCTGGCCGACCGGGGCATTCTGGTCACCGGGCACGACCATCTGGGGCACGGTGCCTCCATCCGCACCAAGGAGGACTACGGCTATTTTGCCGAACCGGACGGCAACCGCGCCGTCCTTGCCGACCTGCACGCCGTAACCGTGCTGACCAAGGAGCTGTACCCGAATCTGCCCTACTTTTTGCTGGGACACAGCATGGGCTCTTTCTACGCCCGGCAGTATCTGTGCGAGTATGGCCGGGAGCTGAACGGTGCCATCATCATGGGCACCGGCTTCCAGCCCAAGGCACTGGTCAAGGTTGCCAAGACCCTTTGCCGGGTGCTGGCAGCCTTCCACGGCTGGCACTACCGCAGCAGCCTTGTGGCCAACCTTTCCTTTATGGGCTACAACAAGGGGCTGGAGGGCCGCACCACCCACGACTGGCTCAACCGCGATCAGGCTGAGGTGGACAAGTATCTGGCCGAGGAGCGCTGCACCTTTACCTTTACGCTGAACGCCTATTACAGTATGTTCAGCGGCATTCTGCGCCTGCACGACCCGGCTTTTCTGGCACGGATGCCCAAGGAGCTGCCGCTGCTCTTCCTCTCCGGCGATGCCGACCCGGTGGGCGAGCAGGGCAAGGGCGTGCGCCGCGCCATCCAGAGCCTGAAGGACGCCGGTGTGCAGAACATTGAAAGCATCTTCTACCCCGGTGCCCGCCACGAGCTGCTGGTGGAGACCAACAAGTTGGAGGTTTTCGCGGACATTGCCGCTTGGTTGGACAAACAGCTGACAAAACAGTAAAACGAGCAAAGGGCTGCTGCACAAAACGTGCAGCAGCCCTTTAACCTAGAATAAGCATTTTTATGGAGCTTCCAGAACGCCTGCGGACGTTTTGGAAGCTCTTTTCATGGTTTTCGGAAACAAAATGCAGCGAAATATGCTCCAATTCGTCTATTTTTCCATCATTCTACATTCCGTTTATAGCGCAGCGGAGTCTGCACCTCGGCGCGGATCTTACCAAGATAGGTGCGGGTCTGCTCTGCGCCCTGCAAAATAGACTCTACCTGCGCTTTCTGCTCTGCGGTCAGGCCGTCATCCTCTGCCAGCAGCTCCGCGTTGCCCTCGATGATGGTCAGCGGCGTTTTCAGCTTGTGGGACAGCTGAATGATCTGCTCCCGCTGCCGCTGCTCCATGGCCCACTGCTTCTGCAAGCTGCCGGTCAGTTCATCGCCCATGGTCTGCAGCGCCTGTAAAGTGCTCTCGTACTCCCGCACCTTCGCGCCGGAAAATACCGCGCTGTCCAGATCCTTCCGCGCCACCGCCTGCGCGGCGGCGGTCAGCTTTTCGGTCTCCCGGGTCAGGAAGCGCCCTGTCCTGTGGGTGCTCCACACCACCGCGCCTACCAACAGCAGAATGCCCAGAATGCAGTGCACGGTCTGCATATCCGGCAGCACGCCCCGCAGCGCAGGGTCGGCGTAGGGCACGGCATAGTCAAATTGCAGCAAGCAGACCGTTCCGTCTTGCAATTTTGACGTCATATAATACTGCGTGTAGCCAAAATGCCAGCGGGTTTTCCCCTGCCGGTACTCCATTGCCCGCTGCAAGTGCCCGGCATCCATGTTGGTGGCCAGCACCTTGCTGCTGTCCGGCGCGGCAAACAGGGCGTACCGGCACAAGGAGTCCAGCTGCGTCTCGTCAAAGGTGGCGGCGGTCATGCCCGGCAAAATGTCCTGTGCGGCTTTCTGGCAGGCCTGTGCAGCCTGATTCGCGGGAAGAAACAGCCCGCCGTTCTGGATCCACAGCATCAGCACCAGCAGCCACCCCACCGCGACCAGCAGGCAGGCCAGCGCCGTGCGCACCAGATATTGCAGCAGCACGCTGCGCAGAGAGGTCAGTCTTCGCTTTTCCATCGGTACCCCACGCCCCATACGGTATTGAGCAGCTTTTCCGGCTCCGGCACGCCCGCCGCTCGCAGCTTTGCTCGGATATTTTTGATGTGCTGGGTCACGGCGGTGTCGTCCGCAGTGCCGTCAATACCAAAAACCGCTTCGTAAATTTGCTCCTTGGTAAAGGTCTGCCCGGCGTGCAGCGCCAGATACTCGCAGATGGCATATTCCGAGCGGGTCAGCGGCAGCACCTTCCCCTCCACCGCCGCGCTCCGGGCGGTCAGGTCAAAGGCCACGCCGCTGCGCACCATCCGGTGCGCCGGGGTGCGGCTCTGCCGCCGCAGATGTGCCGCCACCCGCGCCCGCAGCTCAGCCACCCGGAAGGGCTTGGACAAAAAGTCATCTGCCCCGATGCCCAGCCCCTCCAACACAGCAGCCTCGTCGGTGCGGGCACTCAGAAACAGGATAGGGGCTTCGGTCAGGCTGCGGATGCGCCGACAGACCGCAAAGCCGTCCTCCCCGGGCATCATCACGTCCAGCAGGATGCAGTCTGCCCAGCGGCAGAGCGCTTCGGTCAGATCTCTGCCCGCCTGCCGCGTTTCTACCCGGTGGCCGTCCCGCTCCAAAGTGGTGCGGATCAGCTTGCAGAGCTCTAAATTGTCATCCACGGCCAGAATGTTTGCCACAAGATCACCTCAACACGTTATAAACAAAGCAAGATGCCCCATACAGCAGGTACACATGGGCGGGGTAGAACCAGTAGAACAGCTGCTTGTGTCCGCTGCCGCGCTGCCCGTTGTACAGCAGCATCAGCAGCACCGCCGCTACGCCGAACCACTCGTAGTTGTCGGTGAACATCTGCGTCCACACAAAACCCTCCTGTCGGCAAGCCATCCCAAAGGTCAGCACAAAGTCACACAGGAAAATCACCAGTGCCCATACCGTCAGCTGCATTTTGCGCCGTCCACGCAATGCATACAGCAGCACACCGCCCAGCAGAAAACTCCAGCTGCCATCCGTGATAGCCGTCCACATGGGCAGCGGGCTGGTGATGACAAAGGCCACCACAGACGAGGCAATGGGCATCTCCTGCACCTGGGGAAAAAGCAGCAGAAATACTACCACCACATACGGCCAGCATAAAACGGCGGCAATGGCAGCAATGCCTTTTGCAAGCTTTTTCTCCCGCAGCCAGTCGATGCCCTGCCAGACGATGCACAGCAGCATCAGGTCCTGAAAAATGGCATTCAGCGGGTAGAAACCATCCCCGCGCCGGAAGGCTTTGGCGTAGATCATAAAGAATTCCAGCGCCGCCATGGCTGCACCGATAGCCCAGATGCGGATAAAATACCGTTTGCGGTCATGGGTGTGGGCAAAGCCCTCCACCGTGCAGAACAGAAACAGCGGCGCACTGAGCCGCCCCAGCATACTGAACACCGTCGGGATACAGCCGGTGAACTCGAAGAAATAATGAATGTGGTCCAGCACCATCAGCGCCAGCGCGATGGTCTTGAGCTGGGTGCCGTCCAGCCCTTTTTTCGTTAATTTGTCCATACAGAATCTCCTTTCCTTTTATGCATCCAGTGTAACAGGAAAATCTGTAGAAAGTATAAGGTTCTGCTTTTATAATACTATTTTCTGTCCTGAAACGCAACAAAAAAGCCCCGAGACTTTCATCTCAGAGCTCTTTGTTAAGTCGGCGACTAC
>NZ_QULS01000025.1:0-13629 GCF_003482185.1 Faecalibacterium sp. OM04-11BH | reverse complement strand
GAAGCACACCACATGGAAAAGGGGCGGCGGCTGTTGCAGGATTATGATTTTGTGATGGACAGAGCCGCAGAAGCTGAAAAATTGGGGCTGAACCAGCGGCACTCTACGCTGGAAAAGCTGGCTGCTCTTGCTGGCACAAAAGAAAAATGCGATGCCCCGGAGTGCAGCCCTATCGGGTGCAGGAAAGCGAGGGATGCTCATGAACTTTAATGGTGAAGAACTGATGCTGATGATCCTCTACAATCCCGGCACCCGGCTGGGGCTGATGCAGGAGCTGAGGCTCATGCAGTGCTATCTTCTGCCGGATGAAACTGCTCTGCGGGAACTGTCCGAGCAGGTCATTGAAAAGCTGAAACTTATGACCGATGCTGAATTTGCCGAGTTGGAATTTCCGCTCGACTAAATTTTTGCCGCCGCTTGGCGGCATACATATCCTCTTTTGTAATGGCAAACAATATGGTATAATTCAAATGATATAGCTATTTCATAGCCAATCTATATGGAGGATACTATGACTGACGAAGAACGCGAATCCAAACAAGGCTCTATTGATATCAGAAAATTGCCTGGATATGAAGTCAATATTCGTTTGACTTCATTTATAGATGCCATTTTAGTGTGTAATGCCAATGCCGTAAGTTTCCGAAAATGGCACGATAAGATAAACACCCCTGCTCTTGTGGTGATGCTTAAGGAACCAGCAAATTATTCCCTACGCCATGAAACCAATCTCGAACTTCAGCGACAATTTTCAAATTTCTTGATGTCAGCATTTGCAGTAAGAGATCACTGGTATGCACTCAGAAATGAATATTACATCGGCACAGCAGTGAATGAAAAAATAAACGCGTTCACAAGTGAAACGTTTGGAAAAAATGAGTTGGCATCTTTTATGCACGATTTCAGAAATTATATTACCCATAAAGGCTATCCACTAGTCAGTCAAACATTTTCTGAAAAAGATCATCGCCTTATTAACGATGTCCGTTTTGAAAAAGAGCAATTATTAGAGTACAAAAAGTGGTCTACACTTTCAAAACAATATATAAACCGTATCGAGAATAGCATTAGCCTTATTAGTTGTGTTTCGGAATATTCGGAAATTCTCAGGCTCTATTATTATACTCTCGTTAAAATGCTCGAAGAGTGGCATAAAGAAGATCTTTCATTACTCAAACACTATAAAGATTCATACGGCTTAAAAATCAACATCGTTCAAACAAAACTCCCTCAATAAAATATATTCGTATGCGAGTGGTATCGACCACTCGTTTTTTATTTTTACAAAAAATGAAAGGAGGAACGCCATGCCAAATAAAACGCAAGAATACCTCAACCTTGCCCAGCAAACGGCAAAAGAGCTGACCCGGTATTGGGAAAACTGGACGGACTACCTGACCACTGCATCCCGGCTGTACAAGTACAGCTTTGCAGACCAGCTCATGATCTACGCCCAGCGGCCTGATGCCACTGCCTGCGCCAGCTTCGACATCTGGAACAATCGCATGAACCGCTATGTCCGGCGCGGCTCCAAGGGCATCGCACTGTTAGACCAGTCCAGCAGTGTGCCGCGTCTGCACTATGTCTTTGATGTGAGCGACACCGGGGTGCGCCGCAATTCCCGTGACCCGGAGGTGTGGCAGCTCGGCCCCGATCTGGTGCAGCCTGTGTCGGAAATGATTGCCAGAGAGTACGGCGTTTGCCATGAAAGGCTCAGCCAGCAGATTTCTGACCTGACGGGCAAGCTGGTGGATTCCTATTGGGACAACAACAGCGGCGACATTCTCGACATCGTTGACGGTTCGTTCCTGATAGATTATGATGAAGCCGGACAGGATTTCCAGTTCAAATCTGCCGCCGCAATCAGCATCCTGTATACGGTTCTGGAACGCTGCGGCCTTGAGCCGGACGGTCATTTTGACCGTGACGATTTTCAGGCCATCTTCTCTTTTTCCACGCCTGCCGCCGTGTATGCGCTGGGCACCGCAGTCAGCGAATGCAGCCGGGATGTGCTGCGCAACATCGAACGAACCGTAAAAACGACAATCCGCCGCCGCAATGTAGAAAGGAGCCAGTATGAATACGAACAGCAGGAACGTGACCTACTCGACCGTCGGGGACTACCAGCTCCCGAACCTGACCCTGCCCCAGCAGGAGAAAGCACTGAGCAAATACGGCAGACTGCGCCGGACTTACCTGATGAAGCATCGCCCGGTGCTGTACAATTCGATGCTCCTGTCGGGGACTCTGCATCCGCACCTGTTGGAAGTGGAACAGACCGCAGAGAGCCGGATGCAGCAGACCATGCAGGAACTGCTGAAGCAGAACCCGGCTCCGGACAAGGAGCAGAATCAGATGTCGTGGGTGCGGCACATGAACAGCCTGAAAGCGCAGGCCGAGGAACTGGTGCTGACGGAGCTGATTTACAGCTAAGTTTCTTCGATGCCCACATCCCTACCGAAGCTGAACAAATTGAAACTATCGACCAAGCGGAGAGCGAAAAATCGCCCTCCGCTTTTGTTTTGTCGCAGGCGGAGATTGAAAATGCGCTGCGGAGAGGTTCCAATGTTGAAGGCAGCAAACTTCGGATATGGAAAATTTATCAGTTGCAGCCTGACCGAAAACTCCGGGCAAAAGCTCTTGCCAACGAATATGCACCGTATGGCCCCGGCGGTTCTTCACACACTTATCTGGACGGAAGCAGTGGTTGGCTTGACCATGACAGCAAGGGTCTGACGTTTGAGCATTATCCCGACCATCAGAAAGTGCTTCTCCGCTGGGATCGGGTCGAAAAATATATTGACCTGATGATTCAGTCTGACCGCTACCTGTCGGACAAAGAAAGAAGAGCCATCGACTTTCCCCTTGAACTGAACGCCGCCAGTGCAGCCGAATACACTGCATTAAAGGCGCAGCACCCGGATACTCTGGTTGGATTTGAAGCTGGCGGCAATTTTATGTTCTATGGAGAAGATGCTGCCAAGGTCGCAAAAGTTCTCAACAGTGCTTTGTTTACGAGAGAAACAGCACTGGGCGAAGTTCAGGTCACAGGCTTTCCACCTAGCTTATGGGCAAGAAAGTCAAAAGAATTGTGGTCTGCGGGCAACGATGTTTACCTTGCCGGATTGAACAAAGATGGGACTCATCACCAGACTAAACATCTGCACAAAGAGGACTATCTGCCCATCGGCTCCATCATCAATATGGATGGCCGGAAATTTCGGATTGACGGAGTGGATTTTGATAAGGGCAAGGTTTCCTTGCAGGACATGGCACTGGCCGACCTGCGGATGCCAATTTTTCAGGAAGAACCGCTATCTGTTGTCCGGGAATTGTACGAACAGCAGGACGAGGCCCTTGACGCTGCTCCCGAAAAGGCCGTTGATTACAAGGTCGGTGACAGTGTTATCGTTGACCTTCCTACCCGAACCATCGAAGGAACAATCGGCTATGTGGGCGAAACGGATGTTCGCATCGACACCAGCGCACAGGGGCAGTCGTGGGATAACGAAGTTATCAACAAACGACAATTCGAGGATGGCTTGCGGCAGAATGAACAGGTTACTACACAGCCAGATGATACTGTAAAAACGGTTGCCATATACCCTGCTGAAGAAAACCGTATGCCTTATGATATTGTGATCCAGACGATTGGCTCAAAATCACCTGCTCTGGATGCAGTTGAACCGGAACGATCCACACTTGAACTTGCCGGGAACTTCCACATCACGGATGATGATTTGGGTGTCGGAGGCCCCAAACAGAAATTTGCCCGGAACATCGAAGCCATCCGTACCCTGTTCAAGCTGGAAGAAGAGCATCGGGGTGCCACCGCCGAGGAACAGCAGGTACTTTCGCAATATGTGGGCTGGGGCGGTCTGGCAGATGCCTTTGACCCCAATAAGGACGGCTGGGCAAAAGAGTGTGCCGAACTGAAAGGGCTGCTCTCCGAGGACGAATACGCTGCCGCCTGTTCCAGCACCCTGAACGCCCACTACACCTCCCCGGTGGTGATTCGCTCTATTTATAATGCAATCGAAAAGATGGGCTTCCAGTCTGGCAACATTTTGGAGCCGTCCATGGGTGTGGGCAACTTCTTTGGAATGTTACCGGACGGCATGGCAGATAGCCGGCTGTACGGTGTGGAGCTGGATTCCATCACCGGGCGCATTGCGAAAAAACTGTACCCGCAGGCTGACATTACCGTGGCTGGCTTTGAGACCACCGATAGGCGCGACTTTTATGATCTTGCCGTGGGCAATGTGCCCTTCGGCAACTACAAAGTCAACGATAAAGCATATAACAAGCTGGGATTTTCTATCCACAATTATTTCTTTGCGAAAGCCATCGACCAGATCAGACCGGGCGGCGTAATTGCCTTTGTAACCAGCCGCTATACCATGGACAGTAAGGACAGCACCGCCCGCAAGCACATGGCAGAGCGTGCCGATTTGCTGGGTGCCATCCGTCTGCCGAATAATGCGTTTAAGGCTAATGCAGGCACCGAAGTCGTTTCGGATATTATCTTTTTGCAGAAGCGTGACCGCCCCATCGACCATGAGCCGGACTGGGTGCAACTGGGCAAGAGCGAGGACGGTTTTGCCATCAACCAGTATTTTGTAGACCACCCGGAGATGGTTCTGGGCGAACTGACGATGGAAAGCACCCAGTACGGTCACGGCCTGACCGTTGCGCCCATCGAGGGCACCAGTCTTGCAGAGCAGCTTGCCGAGGCGGTGCAGCACATCGAGGGA
The DNA here is from genome assembly GCF_003482185.1 of Faecalibacterium sp. OM04-11BH. Taxonomy (NCBI): domain Bacteria; kingdom Bacillati; phylum Bacillota; class Clostridia; order Eubacteriales; family Oscillospiraceae; genus Faecalibacterium; species Faecalibacterium sp. OM04-11BH. Next base: position 8,875 of record NZ_QULS01000025.1, on the reverse strand, counting down.
CAGTATGCCGCCGCCGAGGTGGACACTCCCGACATTGCCGAGGAAGAAGCCGCCCGGCGCACCCTGCCTGCCGACCCGGACGTGAAGAACTTTTCCTACACGGTGGTGGACGGCGAGGTGTTCTACCGGGAAAACTCCGTGATGACGCAGGCGGAACTGTCCGACACTGCCAAGGGACGTGTCACCGGCATGGTGGAACTGCGGCAGATCGTCAATGACCTGATTCAGCAGCAGTTGGAGGACTATCCCGATGCCGACATTAAGGCAACGCAGGAGCGTTTGAACATCGCCTACGATGCCTTTACCGCAAAGTACGGTCTGCTGAACGACCGCAAAAACGGGCGGCTATTTGAGCAGGATTCCTCCTACTATCTGCTCTGTTCGCTGGAAAATCTGGACGAGCAGGGTCAGCTTAAATCCAAGGCAGCGATGTTCACCAAGCGCACCATTCGCCCGGAGCGCACCGTCACCAGCGTGGACACCCCCAGCGAAGCGTTGGCGGTATCTATTGGTGAGCATGGCAAAGTGGATTTGCCCTATATGGCAGAACTGCTGGGCACTCCCGGCGAGTACGAGCGCATCACTACCGAACTTTCCGGCGTGATCTTCAAGGACCCCGCCGCCGACCCTACCGACCCGGAAGCAGGTTGGCAGATGGCAGACGAGTACCTGTCCGGCGATGTCCGGGCAAAGCTGCGGATGGCGCAGTTTGCGGCAGAGACCAACCCGGAGTTTGCCGTCAATGTGGATGCGCTGACCAAGGCACAGCCCAGAGAACTGGAAGCCTCCGAAATTGATGTGCGGCTGGGTGCCACATGGCTTGCACCTGAAATCATTCAAAAGTTTATGACCGAGACTTTCCAGATCCCCTACTATCTGCGCCATGCAGTCAAGGTGCGTTATTCTCCTTATACCGCAGAATGGCGTGTGGAGGGCAAGACTGCCACCGGCAGAGGGGATATTATCTCCTCCGAAACCTACGGCACCAGCAGAGCCAACGCCTATAAGATTCTGGAGGAGACCCTGAACCTGAAAGATGTCCGCATCTATGACACCATCGAGGATGCCGAGGGCAAGCCCAAGCGTGTGCTGAACAAGCGGGAGACCATGCTGGCGCAGCAAAAACAGCAGGTCATCAAGGATGCTTTTGCCAACTGGGTCTGGCAAGACCCCCAGCGGCGCATTGCGCTGGTGAAACAGTACAACGAGCTGTTCAACTCTACCCGCCCCCGTGAGTATGACGGAAGTCACATCAAATTCGTGGGCATGAACCCGGAGATCACCCTCCGGGAACACCAGCGCAACGCCATCGCTCATGTGCTTTATGGCGGCAATACGCTGCTTGCACACGAAGTTGGTGCGGGCAAGACCTACGAAATGGCAGCGTCTGCTATGGAAGCAAAACGGCTGGGACTGTGCCAGAAAAGCCTTTTTGTCGTGCCCAACCATTTGACGGAGCAGTGGGCAAGCGAGTTTCTGAACCTCTACCCTAACGCCAAACTTTTGGTGGCACGGCGCAAGGACTTTGAAACCGCCAACCGCAAAAAATTCTGCGCCCGCATCGCCACCGGCGATTATGATGCTGTCATCATTGGGCACAGTCAGTTTGAGCGCATTCCACTGTCCTTTGAGCGGCAGGAGCGCATTATTCAGGAGCAGATCTACGAGACCCTTGCCGCCATCAACGAACTGAAAGCCCATGCAGGCGAGAATTTCTCCATCAAGCAGATGGAAAAGACCCGGAAAACGCTGGAAACCAAGCTGGAAAAACTGCGCTCTGATGAGCGCAAAGACGATGTGATCACCTTTGAACAACTGGGCATTGACAGGCTTTTTGTGGACGAGAGCCATTTTTACAAGAACCTCTTTTTGACTACAAAAATGCGGAATGTCGCAGGATTATCCACCAGCGAAGCGCAGAAATCCAGCGATATGTTCGGCAAGTGTCGCTATCTGGATGAGATCACCGGCGGGCGGGGCGTGGTGTTCGCCACGGGCACGCCCGTGAGCAATTCCATGACCGAACTGTACACGGTCATGCGGTATTTGCAGTACAGCACCTTGCAGCAGAAAAAGCTGACTCACTTCGACTGCTGGGCATCCACCTTTGGTGAGACGACCACGGCCATCGAACTGGCCCCGGAGGGTACCGGCTACCGTGCCCGCACCCGGTTCGCCAAGTTTTTCAACCTCCCGGAATTGATGTCCATGTTCAAGGAGGTTGCGGACATTAAAACTAGCGACCAGCTTCATCTGCCGGTGCCGGTCGCAAAGTTTGAAACCGTGGTGGCAAAGCCGTCCGAAATTCAAAAGGAAATGGTGCAGGAACTGAGCAAACGTGCCGCAGATATCCACTCCGGCATCGTGGATGCGTCCGTGGACAATATGCTCTGCGTCACCAACGATGGGCGCAAGATTGGCTTGGACGTTCGCCTGATGAACCCCATGCTGCCGGACGACCCCAACAGCAAACTGAACGTATGCGTTCAGAACGTGCTGAAAATCTGGGAAGAGGGCAAAGACCAGAAGCTGACCCAGCTTTTGTTCTGCGATCTCTCCACCCCGAAAAACGACGGCAACTTCAATGTCTACGATGATATTCGCAAAAAGCTGGTTGCCGCTGGGGTTCCAGAAAACGAAATCGAGTTCATCCACAATGCCGACACCGAGGCGAAAAAGGCGGCATTGTTCTCCAAAGTGCGCTCTGGCGATGTGCGAGTTTTGCTCGGAAGCACTGCAAAAATGGGAGCGGGCACCAACGTCCAGTCCCGACTTGTGGCGGTGCATCATCTGGATGTTGGCTGGAAGCCCAGCGACATGACCCAGCGCAATGGTCGCATCATCCGGCAGGGCAATATGAATAAAAAAGTCAAGGTGTTCAATTACGTTACGGAAGGGACATTTGACAGTTATTTGTTCCAAACTTTGGAAAACAAACAGCGATTTATCAGCCAGATTATGACCAGCAAATCCCCGGTGCGCTCCTGCGAGGATGTGGACGAACAGGCACTTTCCTATGCGGAGATCAAGGCATTGTGCGCTGGAAATCCGCTCATCAAGGAGAAGATGGATTTGGATGTGCAGGTCGCCAAGCTGAAGGTGCTGAAAGCCGACCACCAGAGTCAGAAATTCCGCCTGCAAGACAAGCTGCTGACCAAATTCCCGGCTGACATTCGGGAAACGAACGCCTATATTGCTGGGGTGAAAGCGGACGCACAGCTTGCCGCCGCCCATCCGCAGGTGCAAGAGGGTTTCTGCGGCATGACCATCAAGGGCGTGACCTACGATGAGAAAAAGACCGCCGGTGAGCGTCTGGTGCTTGCCTGTTCCGAACTGCCCAACGCCGAAGAAAAAGTGATCGGCAGCTATCGGGGCTTTGAGTTGTCTCTGCGGTTCGATACCTTCCGCAGTGAGTATCAGGCTATTCTGAAGGGCGAACGGAGATACCCGGTAGCACTGGGCACCGACCCGCTGGGCAACATTATCCGTCTGGATAATTCGCTGAACAACTTCCCGGAGCGCATTAACTCTGCTGAGAATGAACTAGCCACTCTGCATCAGCAGCAGGCAGCAGCGCAAATCGAGGTTGAGAAACCATTCCCACAGGAAGAAGAACTGGCAGAGAAGTCAGCCCGCCTTGCCGAATTAAACGCCCAGTTGGATGTGGACGAAAAGAGCCACGACCCGGAACAGGATGAGGAAGAACAGGAGGACGCACCTCGCCGCCCCTCGGTGCTGGCGGCACTGGAGGAAAAATCCGATAAGCCGGAGCCGGTGAAGCCCTTCCGCAGTTATTACGACAAGGACGGTGATGCCCGGTGAGGGAAAAGCGGGATGAAATCATTATCCTGAGAACCACAAAAGCTGAGAAAAGCCGCATTTATGAAAAGATGTTGGGCATGGGCATCCGCAGCCTGAGCGCCTATATCCGAAAAATGGCTCTGGATGGCTACTGCCTGAATCTTGACCTGCCGCAACTGCGGCGCATGGCATATCTTTTGCAGATGTGCAGCAACAATCTGAACCAGTACGCTAAACGTGCCAATGAGAGCGGCAAAATCTACGCCACCGACATGGAGGACCTGCGGCAGCGGCTGGATGAGCTGATCGACATTGGCAGACAGATCCTTTCCAAATTGGCAGAACTCTAAAATTTAACCCCGCAGTTGGAGGGCTGCGGGGCTACATAAGGGTTGACATCCTTGCAAAGCAATCGTTGATACCTTTATAATCGTGGTGAAAGAAAGGCGGGTGCTAGATATGAGGTTCGTTTTTAAGATGATCGTTTTCCCGTTTTGGCTGATTACTGCTTTCCTTGCGCTGATGCTGAAATGGACGCTGAACCTGTCAGCGTTTGTGCTGGCTCTGCCCATGCTGTATATTTTCGGCTGCGGTCTTTATACGCTGTACTGCCGGGAGTGGCTGCAGTTTTTGATCTTGCTGGTGGCAGAGTTTGGATGCTTCCTGCTCCTCACCGCCGGAACAGTCATTGTAGAAGCCGTGGAATGGTTCAGTGGCTGGGTTGCAGAATTATAAAATCTTTATGCCGCCATTGTGCGGCATTTTCTTTTTGCCGGGAGGTGGTAGAATTGGCTGCAACACGTTTGATTGCACTGCACAAAAACAAGGGCAAGTCGGTTGCGGCCTGCCTGAAAAGCCGCACGGACTATGCGCAGAATCCTGACAAAACGAACAAGGGAGAGTTGGTCAGCAGCTATGAGTGCAGCCCATTGACCGCAGACGAAGAATTTATGCTCTCCAAACGCCAGTATGAGTTGATGACTGGGCGCAGGCAGAAAAGCGATGTGATTGCCTATCAAATTCGACAGTCTTTCAAACCCGGTGAGATCACCGCCGAAGAAGCCAACAAGGTGGGTTATGAGCTGGCAATGCGTTTCACCAAAGGCAAGTATGCGTTTATCGTTGCAACCCACACGGACCGGGAACACATTCATAATCACATTATCTACAACTCCACTGCGTTGGACAGCATCCGGAAATTCCGGGATTTTTTATTGTCCGGGCTGGCTGTGCAACGGTTGAGCGATCTGATCTGCTTAGAGCATCAGCTTTCCGTCATTGAGATAAAACCCTATCGGGAGCGGCAGAAGCGCACACTCTACCCGCCCAAAGAAAGCAATCGTGACTGTCTATGCGGCGTGATCGACAACATTCTGGCGGAAAAACCCAAAGACTACGAAGATTTTCTGCAAAAGCTGGAGCAGCAGGGATACGAGGTCAAGCGAGGGAAATACACCTCCGTCAAAGGCACACGGCAGAAACGATTCATCCGGTTCCGCACTTTGGGCGCAGGATATAGTGAAGAAGAACTGAAAGCTGTTATCTCTGGGGAAGCCGAACACCATCCCCGGCAGAAGCAGAAGCGCATCGTACCGGAACAAAAGTTTCAGATGCTGGTGGACATTCAGGCAAAGCTGGCCGAGGGAAAGAGCATGGGGTATGCTCGCTGGGCAAAGCGATATAATCTGAAAGAAATGTCCAAGACGCTGATTTTCTTACAGGAGCATAAAATCGGCAGCATTAAAGAAATGCAGGAACGTGTGGATGCAGCAACTGCTCGCTATCACGAGTTGGGCGATTCCATTAAAGCTGCAGAAGCGCGCATGACCGAGATTGCTGTTCTGAGGACGCACATCGTTAATTATGCCCGGACACGTCCGGTCTATGATGCCTACCGCAAAGCCGGGTACCGTAAGAGCTTTCTGGATGCCCATCGGGAAGAAATCACCCTGCACAAGGCTGCAAAAGCTGCTTTTGATGAAGCTGGATTGAAAAAGCTGCCAAAGGCTAAGGACTTGAGCATCGAATACGCTGAACTTCTGAAAAAGAAGAAAGAAGCATACCCAGACTACCGGAAGGCACGAGATGAGATGCAGGAGTTGATGAAAGCTCAGAAAAATGTAGAGATGTTTTTTGCAGAGGAAAAAGACACAGCCGAAAAAGAGCCAACACGATAAACGAAATCCGCCGAGGATTCTTCCCACTTTTGGGAAGGAATCCTCGGCGGATTTTTTAGTTTATGTAGCCATAGTATAAGTGAGGCCGTTTAAGAGAATCTACTCTTTATAGATGAACTTCACTTAATACCCTATAATATTTATTAAATCCATGAAAAACAGCCACCATGATAAAGTTAGACCACTCATGCTAACAACAAGGATAATTTTACATTCTGATAATTTATTAACATCTGTAATATGTATCACATCGACTATTTTACATATTAAGATAGCACCCCAAATTATAGATGCCACCACACAAACAATTAAAAAAGTCATTTATGCAACAATATCCCCCTGTGCATTATACCTGAACGTATGATCTCCTTTTGCCATAACGCTTTGCGTCACGCGAGGTTCAAACGTGATTATACCCTCAGCCTTTTTATATGTCAAACTGACATTAACACCGGGCCGAATCGTTATTGTTGTATGAGCATAGGTTACAAACACATGGATTGTTTCCATATTATACGATTCAGACTGTGTACTTACCTGTGTCACGCCGCTTATATGTTTTCCATAGTTACCATTAGCACTGCCAAGGATTGGATTTCCGATAACAATATTATTGGCACTTTTATCCATTGCAATATCCCTATATAAGCCGGCATTTTGCCCCTCTACGGTATAGTATTGTACGCTTGCGATAGAGCTATCTGTTTTTGTTATAACTTCATGAGAACTACTGTCTGCTGCAATCCATCCTACACCAAAGCTGTCCGTAAATGTAAACACTGGGCAACTCGACCACTTCATATCATATGCGATTTTAACTGTTTTTTTATTATTTGAACCAGCAAGGCCATATCTGAAAGTCAATTTCGCAGATTCACTGGAGGCTCGTGAACCTTGCTTAAAAATATGATTATAAGCATCCATTTTCAGGTCATACGATTTAATCAGGCCAATTTGTGTGTCGTTGTAGCCTTCTTGCTTTAATGATGCTTCAGATTGCATTGAAAGCCGTGCAAGCTGCGCATTTAAATCGGTCTTTGTAATTGTTCCACTACGCAGAAGATCGTCAACCATTTCTTTTTCAGATACAATGATTTCCTGAGTGTTGGTTGACTTTGAAAGAATTTCATCTGCCAAGTTTATCGCACTGCCACTAGCTGCAAAAGCTTGAACAGGAATCACCAGAAGACTTATTGACATACAAAGAGAAGCCAAAATTTTTGTAAGTCTTTTCATATTATTTCTCCTAAATTCTTGATTTTTATATATCATCACCATGCTCTACAACTGCATTGGACTCACCCTTTCATATGAAACTAGAAGCCACAAGACACATAACGAGTGCCATTATACTTTATCTACTTGTACTACCTGTAATGGTTTCACTCTGTCCATCAGAATAATTAAATGTTGCTGAATACTCCAGCTTGTAAGATTTTCCCGGTTTGGTATTGTAGTTACCGCTTGCCATGCAGTTCGAGGTCGTGCTGGTATTTGAACAGTTGCTTACTCTCTGCCATGTTCCAAAGGTTCCTTTTTCATAGAGAGTACCGGAAACGCTGATACTTTTTATGCCAGTTCTCGTTTGAGCATCAACCTGATAGTAGGTCTGGTAGATTGAACCGTTGACGGTGCTGTTTCCAATATACCGACCAGACTGCCCTACAGCCAAGGCAGAGCACGCTAGGCTCAAGATCATCACCGCTGAAAGAACAATAGACAAGAAACGTTTTTTTGACATAGACAATATACCTCCAATTTTTTGCTCCCAATAGGAGCATTTGTTTAGTTAACGTGGTTTGCCGTGTGTTTGTGACAACTTTTTTGAAAAAATTTCTGCTTTTTGTTATGTTTGTACACTTGTACAAAAAAGCTCCATACCATTTGTGAATCTCAACAAATAGCATGGAGTTTCATATTAAAATACGTTTTCAGCAATTTTCATAATCTCATCTCGTGAAATGTTTCCCATAATCGTGTTTGAAACGCCTCCTTGCTCCCAGCTTAAAATATAAACGGTGTCTCCGTTTTCGCTTGCACTCGTTCCCAAAGTTGCATCTGCGTCTCCAACTTTTACATTCTCATAAGTTGTATGCTCATTATCAAACGAGGACTGCTGCCCCGGCTGTATAATGGAGCAGCGAACAGTATATCCCTTACCGCTTTCTTTTGACGAGTAAACGTGCAAAAAATTTTCTGCTCTTTCAAATTCCTGCTCACGATCTCGTTCAAATCCATCCGGCACATAATGGTCGCTGTATCCATTCGGAAGCTGCTCCAACGGCTCGCCATCCACCTGATATGTCAGCTGCATCTCAATGGGCAGGAACTTCTGAATCATCGTATAGACCGCCTTGCGGAAGTCTGCGCTTACTGCAAGCGCGCCGAGAGTTAAAATTACCAGCGTCATGGCTGCAACAAACACTCGTTTCAGCACCGGACGGCGTTTATGCAATGCCGCTTTCAGGCGAGCATCCCATCGGGAAGTGTCCGGGTAGCGTTCTTCAAGCTGTGCCGGAGTTGGCAGCTCGTCCAGTTCTTTCTGTGCATCTGCACGGAGTGCCATCATCAAAGCTGCATCAAAAGAGATCTCTGTCCGCTCACTCACGGCTGTTCAGCTCCTTCCACAATAGTTTTCTTCCACGGAAAAGCCGCATCCGAACCACTTCATCCGTCAGTCCAAGCGATTCGGCAATCTCCCGGTTGGTATAGCCCATTGCCAAAAGACGCAGAGGATCACGGTACATCGGTTTCATCTGCCCAATCAGTTCTGTCAGGTGTTGGATGTTATCGGTGCTGACTACTGCATCACCCGGCACCGGGGCGTCATCTGGTGCGTCCGGGACTTCCTCCAGCGGTTCTTCTCGCTGCTTGCGAAGCATATCGTATGCACGGCT
>NZ_QULS01000024.1:0-16392 GCF_003482185.1 Faecalibacterium sp. OM04-11BH | reverse complement strand
TCCTTCAACCACGAAGGTTTTGTTCAGGAACGAGTCGCACGCACGTCCATGTCGTATCCGGCGCGGACAGCTTTTTTCTGCTCCTCGATCTTGCTGCGGTCGAGTTCGGTAATGGTGTGTTTGATGGTTTTGATGGCCTTATTCTGGTCAACGGACTGGATGTGCATGGTAACGATCTGGCTGGAATCCATGTCCAGAAAATCCTTCAGCAACTGGTCGCTCAGGTCGGAGGCTGTGATGTTCAGGAAGCTGACCGCCCCGAAGATACCGCCCATCTGAAAGGTACGGCTGTTCTTAAATGCCAATGCAGTAGGGGCAATGGCATCCTTTACGGACAGACCGCTGGGCACAAGGTCTTTCCAGTTGAAGTGGAACTTGTTGGCTCCATCCATGTTCAGCATCCCATGCATCAGTCGCAGGCGCTCCGTACCGTCCAGCGGCTTTGCCAGAACGCCCAACCTGTGAAAGTTGTTCATCAGGTCGTTCTGGATGTGCTCCAGCCGAGGTTTGACCTGCGCCATGCTATCGCCTTCGATGCCGTAGGTCAGAAACTTCGTTTTGGTCAGGCCGTTATTGCCCTTGGAAAGCTGCTGCCGCAGCATCTGGCTGTACTCGGCGCGCACATCGTCAAAACCATCCTGCTGGTACGGGATGCGGATGGACTTTTCAAAGTCTGCCGAATCGGTGGCGGTATTCACGAAGGACAGTTCAAAGTGGATGGAACTGTCGAAAAAGTTGAGAAAACTGCACCATTCCTCAAAGATAGCGGTCTTGTCCTCCTGCTGCGCGAGCTGATAATTGATATCCTGATACTGGATGGTGCGGGTGTAGTAGCCGGGACGGACACGGCAGGTACCGTCCTCAAACATCCGCTGGAACGGAATGCTCTCCTGTGCCGTGCGGGGCACCGTGGACTTGGGCGGCTTTTTGCCGTCCTTATTCTTTTTCAGAAACGGAATCATGGGTGTCATCTCCCTTCATAAGCAGTGCATAGTAATTGCGGGTCTGGTACGGACACACCTTCGGGCGAACAAAGCGCGCCTGAAAGTAGTACCGCAGGATCTTTTCAGCCGGCTGACCGTTCTTCTGATACATGGCCAGAAAGAACATGGGCAGCATGACCGCCATCATGCCGAGGGTAGCACCGGAATTGCCAGCGGTGTCCCGCAAAACAAAGAACAGCGGCACGCCTACGACTGCCGCTGCACCAAAACAGATAAGCTGCCGGGCGGTCAGGTTGAAGGCTACTTTGGACTTCACCTTGCTGAAATCGCGCGGCACGGAAATATAAGCTGCCAAAATTTCACCTCCTTAGTGTGCGCCCAGAATGCTTCGGGCGACGGAACCAGTCTTGAACAGCGTAAAGCACAGCAGCACCGTGTACCCCACGATGCTCCAGATCGAGTTGATGGCATCCCCGGATATTGCAACATTCTGGAGCAGAACAGCGTAGATCGCCACGCAGATCAGGATCAGGAAGCCCTGAAATCCCAGCGCAAACAGAGAACGAAGATAGTTCTGTCCAACATGGGATTGTTCGTGGTTGCCCCATGTTGCCATGGGCACCGGGGCAAGGCTGACCATCATATAGATTTCAATCATTCTTCCGTAGACGATGACAAAAATCACGATGGACAGGATGCGCATGGTGATACCGATGAAGAAGGACTGCAAGAACAGTCCGAACAGGGGTCCTACGTCCATCTGCATCATGCTGGATTGCAGCATGGAAAGCCCGATGTCGTTCACCCGCGTGTTGCCAGAAATAATGCCGCTGGAATTTGCCACCACCTGCTGCGTCACATCGAACACCGCCATGATGATGTCAAACGTATTCGAGATCATCCAAACCGAAATGGCAGTTTTGAAAATCCACTTCAAAATCAATGCCGGTTCAAACTGTGCCATATTGTTGTGTTCAGTAATCATCTGAATCAATTCATAGCAAGCAATGAAGGTCAAAATCACACCTGCAATGGGCAGTACCACATTCCGGGAGAGGGCTTCGATCATAGCGAAAACGCGCGGTTCAAAACTGGATGGTTTGGTGCCGACTTGCTGGGCGATGCCGCCCACTTGGGTGTTCACATCATCAAACAAGCCGGAAAGATTGGACATGATCGCCGCTGTCAGCAGCGACTTGATCCAATCAGAGATCGCTTTGAGAACTGTTTCCACTCAGCGCCACCACCTATCAAGAAAAATGGTTGATAAGGGTCTTGAGCAGGTTGAGCAGAAAAATAATGTGAGTCAGAATCTGCATAATAGCACCGTCCTTTCAGAATAAAGGTGAATATTCGATTTGCAATGCGTTTCCTCTTTATAATAAGAATCCGTTTGCCACGGAGGGGCTGGAAACACTTGCAAGTAAATATGTACGGGGCGGCAATCGCCGCCCGGAAAAGATCAGCCGAACAGACCGCTCAGCAGGGGGATCAGGGTGATACCAATCAGGGCAACACCGCCGCCAGCCATGAGCTGCTTCATCCCCTGACTCTTTACTGATGTGCGATAAAGAAGTAATAGAAGTGTAAAAAATTTTGCCGTTCCTATCCGGCACTTGCGCATTGTGTCGGATAGGTCGGGCGGTTATTCGGGCAAGTCCACCTTGCCAACAAAAGAATAATAAATCTCAATGTCCTGTCTGCGGGTCTTGTTCTCGTCATAGCTGCACTCATGCACAACGATTTTCTCTACAAACTCCCGCAGCAGAGTAGGGGTAAGTTCTTCAAAGCTGGTATGCCGCCGGACAACATTCATAAACTTTTCTGCGTTCACGGTGGCTTCCTGTGCTTTGGAAAGCTCCGCTTGAATAGCAGCGGCTCTTTCTTTCAGCTCCCGTTGCTCTGCTTCATAGTCTGCCGACAGCTCTGTGAAACGCTCGTCTGATATGCGCCCGGTCACGCTGTCCTCATACAGCCGCTTGAAGATAGCGGATAACTCGGCTATGCGTTTCTCGGAGGCTTCCAGTTCCTTTTTCTTGGCGGCGTTCCTGCGTTTGCCCCCGTCCTCGTTCTGCTCAATCAAGAGTTTCATAAACCGGGCTTCATGCTTTGCCGCATAGCTGGTCACTTTCCGCAGATTGGAGAGTACACCAGCGGTCAAGAGGTCGGTGCGGATAAAGTGCGCCGTACAGTCATGGGTGCGTTTCTTGTAGTTGCCGCAGATATAACAGTCCTGCTTGCGCTTGTCCGTCTGGTATCGCTGCTGATACATCACGCTGCCGCAGTCCGCACAGAACAGTATGCCGGAGAACAAACCCACTTCATCATAGCGGTTTGGGCGTTTGCGCTGTTTGCGAAGCTCCTGCACCCGTTCCCATGTTTGGGTGTCTATGATAGGCTCGTGGTGGTTCTCGAAAATCACTTGCTTTTCCGGGGGATTTTCTACACTGTGCTTGACTTTGTAAGAAAGTTTTTCTGTCTTGAAATTTACCAGACAGCCTGTGTATTCCCGGTTTTCAAGGATATGCACTACGGTATTGGTCGCCCACTTGCACTCATAGCCGGGGTGGTAGCGGCGGGTGCTGCCCGTCCTGCGGTATTCAAGCGTTCCCGGCGTGGGGATTTGCTGCTCTGTGAGCATACGGGCTATCTTGGTCGGACCATTCCCGGCAAGACAGAGGTTGTATATCTGCTTGACTACGGGTGCAGCTTCCTCGTCAATAATGAAATTTTCATCCTCGTCCATGAGGTAGCCATACACAGGCTTGCTTGTGATGGGCTTGCCATTCATGCCTTTTGAGCGTTTTACTGCTTTGATTTTCTTGCTCGTATCTCTCACCAGCCATTCGTTAAAGATATTCCGCAGCGGGGCAAAGTCATTGTCGCCCTGTGCGCTGTCCACTCCGTCATTGATAGCGATGAAGCGGACACCTTTCTGTGGGAAAATCATTTCCGTGTACATTCCCACTTGCAGGTAGTTTCGCCCTAACCTCGACATATCCTTTACGATAACTGTCCCGACTTTTCCGGCTTCAATGTCCGCAAGCATGGCTTGAAAACCGGGTCTTTGAAAGTTCGCACCAGAATAACCGTCGTCCGTGTACCAGCGCAGATTGGAAAAGCCGTTCTGCTTTGCATAGGTTTCAAGGATACGCTTCTGATTGGAAATGGAATTGCTTTCGCCTTGCAGCTCGTCCTCATGGGATAGTCTTGGGTAAAGGGCGGTAATTGGTTGTTGGTTGGTCTGTCTTAACATAAAATCCTCCGTTTCCGACAGCCAGCCCCACTATTCCGTACCTTGATTGTACCACATGGGGCGGCTGTCTGTATAGCGGCAAAAGCGTCAAATCTGCTTCTTTATGGTCGGTCAAATCGCCGTTTTTTGTGTAGCAGCTTCCGCTTCCAGCACTTTCATCATCTTGTCGGCTGCGGTGTCGGTTGCGCCCTGCTTGAAGAAGCCGGAAACGGTAAGGACGGAGTTGCCCATGCGGATTTCCGTCACACAGTCCGGGCGGCGGTCTGTTTTGGTGGTGCTTGTCTGTTTCGTTTCTGTCATAGGCTCTCCTTTCGCTGCTTCATCAGTTGCTTTAAGCGTTCCAGCTTTTCCTGTGCGGTTTCCTTTCGGAAGTTGCTGCCCGTGAAGCGGACGGGGGCGCACATGGAAGTCAGCCTGTCATAGATACGGGCGTGGGGCGTGTCCTGCGGGTGCTGCAATTCCTCCAGCGTGAGGTTGGTCGTGGCGATCAGCGGCTTGCCGCTTCGGTAACGGCTGTCAATCACGCTGTAAACCTGTTCCAGCCCGTATTCTGTTCCTCGCTCCATACCGAAATCATCAAGTATCAGCAGAGGGTAGCTGCAAAGGCGGGAAATATATTCGTTCCTGCCCTCAAAGCTGGCGGCAAGGTCACCCAGTATCGTTGCAAAGTTTGTCATGCAGACGGCAACCTCTTTTTCCATAAGGGCGTTGGCGATACAGGCGGCAAGGTAGCTTTTTCCCGTCCCCACGCCGCCCCAAAACAGGTAGCCGATATTTTCAGCCTGCATGGTTTCCCAGCTCTCCACATAAAAGCGGGCGGTTTCGGTCTGCGGGTTTCTGCCGTTGTCATGCTCAAATGTCCAGTTCCGCATAGCAGGGTCGGTAAAGCCCCGGCGTTTCAAGTCCTCCACTTTTTCAAGGTGCTTCTGTCGGCTTTCGGCGGCTTGCTGCTTTTCACGGGCTGCCCGCTGGCAGTCGCACTCTGCCGGGTGGCGGTCACGCCCGAAACAAGTCTTTCCCTCTGCAAAGTAGGCTTCTTTGGGCGTATGGCACTTACCGCAGTATAAAAGCCCGTCCTCGCCTGTGTAGTCCTCCGCTTCGGCGGTAGTGGCTGTAATGTCCGTAATCATAGCTTCAATTCCGTTTTTCATAAGCTCTCGCCCTCCTTGCATGAATAATCGGGTATGCCCTGTTTCGGGGCAGCCTTGCCTTTGGCAGCGTCCTCCTGCGCCCACTTGTAAATGGTGGCTGCATGGCTGTGGTACTGTTTCCCGGTGGAAGCGATATGGCAGGAAAGCCGGTCAATATAATACTCCCACTTGTCGGGCAGCTCTGTTTTTAGCCCGGAAAGCTCTGTATCGGTCAGTATCACATTGTTGTATCTGCCATAAGCGGCGGGGGCGGGGTGTCCCGTTTCTCCCTCTCTCTCTTTTTCTATCTCTATCTCTTTCTCTAACTCTATCTCTATCTCTGGTGGACGAATGTCGGACAAATGTCCGCCTTTTGTCCGGGGCGGTAAAAGTGCCTTGTTTTCCAGTCTTGCAGCCCGTTTCCGCTCGGCTTCGGTAGAGGACTGTCCTATCATCAGCTCAATGTCGGTCATATAGAAAGCCCCGCTGTCAAGCTGCTCCACAAGCCCCAACTGCCGGAAAATCTCTAAAGCCCTCTCAACCGTCCCTATCTGGTGGCGGGTCAGTGTCGCTATCATCTGCGCTGTGTAGGGGATATGCTCGTCAAGCTGCAATTTCCCGCCGTTTTTCAGCGATTTTAAGTACAGCTTCAAGAGGATATTGGAGTATAAAATCCCGTCTTTCATATCTTCCAGCAGCACAATGGAGTCGCTGTCAAAAAAGTTCTCTTTCAGCTTGAGGTAGTAATACTTGCGGTTATCTGCCATTGTCCCTGTCCTCCTTTTTCCGGCGTTTGGAGTAGTAGTGGGGGCAGAGTATGATAACCGCCCGGAAGCTCTGCTTGCAGCTATGGGTACAGCCCCGGCAGAGGTCATTGTATGTGATACGATCGCAGGTGGAATTCCCGACTTTCACTTGCCGCAGGAAAAAAGACCATTCCAGCCGCCGTTTCTTGCTCATTCTTGGCATGGGTGCGCTCCTTTCTGCCGTTTCCGCTGGTGTGGCGGTATCGGCGGTAATTCTGTATCATCTCGGTATCATTTTCGGGTTTTTTCTGCCCTATAAGCCCGTTAAAAAATCCTTTGGTATTTGCGGATAGGGTACGGGGCAGCCCCCTTGTTCTGTATAGGTTCGGGTACATTTTGGGGCGGTTTTTATCGTTCCTGTTCCTGCCTTTTCACAGGCTTGCGCTCCCGGTGTAAAATCTGGTCGATATTGCCCTTGACAGTCTGTAAGCGGCGGTATTCCTCCCGTTTTGCCCGGTAATCGTTGTAGCCGCTGTTTTTCTCTTGGATAAGGGTTTCAATCTCTGCTTGCAGGGCTTTATAGCTCGGCAGCTTGGAAATGCCGTTTTCCCTGAAATAGCGGGCGGCTGCGTCTGCTATGATAAAGTCGCTTTCGTACTTCTGACGGTAGGCTGCTTTTGCTTTGGCGTTTTTCTGCTGTTTCAGCCCGTCCCGGACAGGGCGGGTCTTGGAATAGGCAAGCACCTGCCGTTGCAGCTCCTTTTTCCCGTTCAGCGTCTTTTCCATCTGCTTCAGCTCTGTAAGGCTTTCCCGCATGGCGGTATAGGCGGCAGAACAGGCTTCGTCCAGTTCCTCCGGGGAAGAAAAGCCGTACTGCTGATAGGCGGTAACGGTAGCTGCCATTTGCTTTAGGTTGTGCTTTGCCGCCCAGCGGTCATAGCCCACGCCCTTGCCCTCGGCTCGCTTGGCTTCCCGGTCAACCATGCGCTGCAAGGTGTTGTCTGCCGGGGTGGTTTTTGTGGTTTTTTCCCCTTGTGACAGCTTTTTAACCGCGGCAGGGTATTCGAGTATGGCTTTGCTCTGTTCGGCGGCTCTGTGGGCGTTCTGCGTAAGCAGGACAAGGACAGCAGCCTTGTCAAAATCGTCCCCCAGCTTCCGGGCTGTGATAGGCTTTGTCCTGTCCGGCGTGAGGTAGGAAAGCCGCCCCCGGCTCTCCTTGACGGTCACACCCTCCCGCAGCAAAAGGGAAGAAAATTCGTCAAAGCTGCCAGCTTGGGAAAGTGCCTGCCGTATCGTCCGGCGCAGCTTCGCCTTGTCCGTTTCAAACTTGGTGGGCTTGGTCGGCTGTCCTGCGGCTTCTCTGACAGCGTTCTCTTTATCAAGGGCAAGCTGTCCTTTCTTTGCCGCCCAGTATTCCCGTTCGGTTATCCGTTCCTTGCTGCCGCTTAGGAGGTCGATTTGGTAAAGCCCCTCCCGGTGGCACATCTCCATGACTTCACTCTTGAAATATTCCATAGCGGCGTTGGTGCAGCGGTGCTTGCAGCCCTCCCGTGTGTCGGCTGGTCTGTCCATGTAGGGCAGAAGCGGGACTTCATAAATCCGCAGGGAGTTGATGACGATATGCACATGGATGTTGCCGCTGTGGTTATGCCCGTCCGGGTGGGTGCAGACAAGGGCCTGATGGCCGGGGAAATGCTCTTTGCAGAACTGCTCCCCCAACGCCTGCGCCCGGTCTACGGTCAGGCCGTTGTCCGGCCCGTCCCGTGGGTCAAAGCTGATGATATAGTGGTGGCTTTTCACATCCTCCCGCCGCTGATTTTTCTCATAGCGGAGATTGGAGCGCATACACGCAACGGCAAAATCCTCGCCGCCGCAGTTCAGCGTGGACAAGCGATAATCCTCACGGGGGATAAGCCTGCCGTTTTCATCAAGGACGGGCTTCATAGTAAATTCGTCATGCTCAAAGAGCAGGTATTGTTCGGCGGCTCCGTAGTCGGCGTTCTTAGAGCCTAAATGCTTGAGTGTTGCCAACGGCGTCACCTACTTTCTTTAGGACTTCATACTTGAGGGCGGCAAGGTCGGCGGCCGCTTCCCGCAATTCCTTTGCCATAGCCGGGTAGGGGCTATGCCACTCGTTGAGGGTGCGGGCAATCTGGTTGAGATTGCCGCCAATCCTGCCGTACTCGGCTGTGAGCTTCCCGACAGCGGAGAGCAGCTCGTCATTGACTGACGACACATGGAGTACGGGGCGTATGGTAGTGCGCCGGATGGCCTGCCGGAGAAATTCGGACTGACTGATACCATAGGGCGCAAGCCGTTCTGTGAAGTCGGCGTATTCTTCATCGGTCAGCCGGGTTTTCACAACATGGCTGCGGTGGGGGGTGTTGTATCGCTTCGGCATGGGCTGTAAACCTCCTTTCACTTATCACAAAAAATGGGCTGGTCTGTTAGCTATTTTCGGGGCATTTCCTGTCTGCCGGACAGAAATATTTTTGCGGCGTAAGCCGCATAGCAGGGTTTGGGGAAGGCACTCCCCAACAAGTTTCCCGCGAGGGGCAAAACCGCAGAATTGCGGATTTTGGCACCGTGGTAGAAACTTGCTCTAAGTAAGCCGTAGATTTCCCCTTGCACTTACTACTCGTATAGCTGCCGCCTGTTTTGGCCGGATTTCTGCAAAAATCTTACGGCGTGGGGCGATTTTTACCCGCAGTTCTTTCTTTCCGCTAAAGATACATTTCAAAGGCCGCCAGCTACCCGCTTGCCGGGAATTTTCTCAAATTTTCCTTTGCCTTAGAAATACAGAAAATGCAGATTTGGCTACCGCCGCAGAAAATTTTTTGTTTCCGGCTTCACCTACCTACTACGGATGACTTTGCGATTTTGCCAAACGGATAAAGAAAAAAGCAGCAAATCTTTTTCAGACTTACTGCTTTCGCTGGCCGCCGATGGGCGGTGGATATTCAGTTTTGAAAGTTCAGGTCAGGTTGGCCCGATGATGGATAGCACAATAAATTCCTGTTTTCCCTTTAAGGCATTGTGCATTTTTTCTATTTCTCTTGATGATTATTTTTTTCATAATCAATCAATGTACCTATAACAATTCCAATCAACATTCCGATACCTGCACAAATAGAAATAGCAAAAAGATTTTGCAAAAACGCCCATGCCAACACACCTATGCAACCACCGACAATAAATCCTGTTAATAAGCCAATAGTTAAGTATTTATTACTTTTCATATTGCTATATCTCCCCTAAAAGTATATTTGTCGTTGGTTCTATTATACTATGACCTGCTTCCTTTAGGAATAGATGAATTGTAAACTGGCTGGAGTGAAACCGCTAATGACAGCCAGTGTTTGTTCTTTGTTTATCGGTCAAAGCGAAATTTGAACAGGGCGGCAATGAGCTGTTGCTTTATATGTTCCTCAACTTCGGCGTTGACTTTCCCGTGTACTTTGGAACAGTAGCGGATATATCCGGCATAGTGGGAAAGAATGGTGTCGATTGCGTCCGGGTCGCCCTCATGGGCTTTGACGATTGTTTCATAGGGGAGAAGTTTACTCATAGTCATTTCCCTCCATGAGCCGCCTTAACCGCTGCAAGGCAAGCCGGATATGCCGCCCCGCTGTGCTGCGTGTCCGGCCAATATGTACGCCGATCACTCGCTGCGGCTGGCGCAGGAAATAGTAACGAAAAATTTCTTCCTGCGTCTGCTCCGGCAAAGCGAGAAAATGCCGTTTTCTGCTGTCGGCCAGGGCAATGTCCTCCATCCGCTGTCCGTCCAGGATGTGCTCCCGGATGAACTGGTAGTGGGGCAGGATGCGCGTTTTGGTCAGGCCGAGGCCGTTCAGCCAGCGGCAGTAGCCGGGGTCGGCGGCTTCGCCCGGTTCCTCGGGCGCAGCGTACACGATGTGGGCGGCGTTCATGCTGCCGGCACTCACGCCCAGCACGATGCCGTGGTAGTTGTGGAACAGCCCCGGCAGGCCCAGCTGAGCAAAAAAGTGGTTCTGGGTGGGCACGTGCCCGCCGCACAGCATCACAAAGCCGCTTTGGGGCAGAAGAGAACCGATCTCCTCGGCATTGCGGGCATCGCAGGGGATGAGCGCCGTCAGGGGCAGGTGGGCGTTCGCAAAGCTCTGGGCAAACACCCGGCACATCTCGTCGTTCTGCTCGTAGGCATAGGGGTCTGCCGCAATGGCAAGGCCCAGCACGGCGTGATCCGGCCAGACGGCCCGCAGGTTCGCCACAAAGTGGTTGCGCGTGTCCAGCACCGGAATATCCGGCCCCGGCTCAAAGGGGCAGCCGCTGGGGCTGCTGGTCAAAAACAATGTCATAATGATTCCTCATAAAAAGTGAATAAAGGCTGTGTCCATTTTAACACGATTTTGCTGCCAGCGGCAGAGCCAGAATCACCAAAAAAATCCCCTGCTTTTTGCCGTTTCGCAGAAAGCAGGGGATCTTATCATGCCTTTCGGTAATGGAACACCTTGTCCTTGGTGAGGAGCATGGCTGCGCTCACGGCCAGAGCCGCCAGCTCGGCGGCGGTGACGGCCAGCCAGATGCCGTCGATGCCCAGCAGCAGCGGCAGCAGGAGAATGGCGATCACCTGAAATACCAGCGTGCGCAAAAAGGAGATCAACGCGCTGGTCACGCCGTCGCCCAGCGCCGTGAAAAAGGAGGACGCATACACGTTGAAGCCCATGATGAGGAAGCTCAGCGCATACAGCCGGAAGGCACGGCTGGTCAGGGCCAGCAACTCCGCATCGTAGCCCACGAAAATGCGCGCTACACAGGGGATGATGAACATGGAAGCCAGCGTCAGGGTCACAGCCACCACGGCGATGAGCCGCAGGCTTTTCCGGTAGAGGTTGTGCACCTCGGTGTGGTTGCGGGCACCGTAGTGGAAGCTGACGATGGGTGCACTGCCCACGGCATAGCCCTCGAACACCGCCACGAACAGGAAGGCCGCGGACATGATGACGCCGTAGGCGGCCACGCCGTTCTCACCGGCCAGACGCAGCAGCTGGTAG
Source organism: Faecalibacterium sp. OM04-11BH (assembly GCF_003482185.1). Classification (NCBI taxonomy): domain Bacteria; kingdom Bacillati; phylum Bacillota; class Clostridia; order Eubacteriales; family Oscillospiraceae; genus Faecalibacterium; species Faecalibacterium sp. OM04-11BH. The sequence goes on along the minus strand of NZ_QULS01000024.1, from coordinate 5,283 downwards.
TTGTACAGGATATTGACCAGCGACATGGAAAGGTTGGTCATCAGCTCGGAAGAGCCGTTGATGCAGGCATCCCGCAGGACTTTGCTGTAAAAACTGGTCTTGCACAGGTGCAGGCGGCTGGAGTTGCTGCGGTCGATGAAGTAGAACACCGGCAGTACGCCGCCCACCAGCTGGCTGATAAAGGTGGCAATGGCAGCGCCCTCCACGCCCCAGCCCCAGACGCCCACCATCAGCACATCCAGCACTATGTTGGTGCAGCCTGCGCCCACGGTGAACCAGAAGCCGAGGTGCGGCTTTTCGGCGGTGACAAAAATGCTCTGGAACATATTCTGCAGCGCAAAGGGCGGCAGAGCCAGCATCAGGATGCGCCCGTAGCGCACCGCATAGTCCAAAAGCTCCCCCTTTGCGCCCAGCAGCACGGCAATGGGCCGCAGGAACACAATGCCCAGCACGGCCAGCACACTGACCGAGACCAGAGCCGCCAGCAGGAACAGGGTAAAATAGCGGTCGGCCTTTTTCTGGTCGCCCTCGCCCAGCGTGATGCCCACGATGGCGCTGCCGCCGGTGCCCAGCATAAAGCCGATGGTGCCCAGCAGCATGGGCAGCGGTATGATGAGGTTGACCGCCGCAAAGGCCGTCTTGCCCACAAAGTTGGAGACACACAGGCCGTCCACGATGCCGTAGATGGAGGTGAACAGCGTGGTGCCGATGCAGGGCAGCACGAACCGCAAAAGGCGGAAATAGGTAAAATGATCGGAAAGCTGGATACGCTGCTTGGACATGGTGTCCTCCTTTCTGCACAAGGTGCAAAAAACGGGTCGGATAAATGTCCGTGAGTGCACGCCCGGCCTCGATCTGCTTCGTCACTACGGCAACGAAACCTCCGGCGGGGCGCTGTCTGCACGGCATCTTATCTGGCCCGTTTCAAATTACGTTGAAAACGGTCCTCCGATGAAGCGAAAAAGGGTATATCAGAATTTATTTTTGTTGTCAAGGCAGAAAAATCAAAAAAATCGGCATTCGAGGGTCAAAATTCATAAACTGTCTCTTATGTATCTTTACATTACCTTCTGAAACATATGGCGCACCTTGTCCAGGCGGCTGTTTGGACGGCGGGGCTGGATGACCGGCTGACCGACAGCGGCCTGATATCCTTTCAGCTCTGTAAGGCATACGCTCCGCCCGTTGGTGTAAAAGGCCAGATCAGTACGGTATGCCTGTATACAGCGGGCGGGAATCTCGCCAGTAATGACAACTTCATCCTTTTTTACCTGGGCCGTTTCGATGGTGGCACAGTATTTCGGTGCATCATGATAAGCCCTGGAAAGGTATTCCTGGGGCGCATAGAGGATGAAGGAGAGATAAGGTTCCAGCAGCTGCGTCCCCGATTCCTTCAATGCCTGTTCCAATACAATCGGGGCCAATGAGCGGAAGTCCGCCGGCGTGCTGACCGGACTGTAATAAAGCCCGTATTCAAAGCAAATCTTACAGTCCGTTACGTTCCAGCCGAACAAGCCCTGCTCCAGCCCGTAACGGATACCATCCCTGACAGCGTTTTGAAAACTCTGGTTCAAGTATCCCAGCGAAACCCGGCTCTCGTATTGTACACCGGAGCCAAGCGAGAGTGGTGTAACAGACAGTCCTATGGATGCCCAAAACGGGTTGGGCGGCACCTCGATATGGATGGTGTGGCTGGCTGCTTTGAGCGGCCGCTCCATATAAATGACGGAGGGTTCCTTTACCACTGTTTCAAGCTTGTATTTTTCCGACAGCAAAGCGGAAACAACCTCCAACTGCACCCGGCCCAAAAAAGAAAGAATGATCTCATGGGTGATGGAATCCACTTCGCAACGCAAAAGCGGGTCAGTATCCGCAAGTTGCGTAAGAGCGTCCAGCAGCCGTTCTCTTTGCGCTGCCGTTTTCGGCGCAATCGTCGTCCGCAGCATGGGGAGGGGGTCCTCGCGCCACCTTTTACGAGGGAGCCGGGTTTGGTCCCCTAATACATCGTTTAACCTCACGCTGTCGCTGGGAAGGATAACAATTTCACCCTGATAAGCGGTGTCTGTCCGAACAATTTCCCCTTTGGATGGAATACGCATCTCTGTGATTTTCAGCTTTTCTCTCCCGGCCAGGGCCACCGTATCCCGCAGGCGCAGCGTTCCGCTGTATAACCGTAGATAGACACGCCGCTGGCCGCAATCGGTGTACTCAACCTTGAAAACGCTGCCGCATAGGGCGGCGCCCCCCTGTTCCCCAATCGGTTGGAACAGCCCTGTCACCGCATCCATCAACGGTTGAATGCCAAGGCCATTTTTGGCGCTGCCATGATAGACTGGGAACAGGGAGGCGTCTTGAACCCGCTGCTGTTCCTCCCGCGCAAGTTTTTCCCGGCTGATTGGTTCTCCTGCGATATACTTTTCCAATAATTCATCGTTATTTTCGATGACCGCATCCCATGCTTCTATGTCGGTATTTTCCTCCAGGACTATTTCCGGGGACAGCGACACCGTCTGCTTGATGATAATATCGGCGGAGAGCTTATCCCGAACAGACTGAACCACGCTCTGCAAATCAACGCCAGCCTGGTCGATCTTGTTGATAAAGATAACGGTGGGAATGTTCATTTTCCGCAGGGCATGGAACAGAATACGGGTCTGGGCCTGCACGCCATCTTTAGCGGAGATCACCAAGATGGCCCCATCTAAAACAGCCAAAGAGCGGTACACCTCCGCCAAAAAATCCATGTGGCCGGGCGTATCCACAATGTTAACTTTACATCTGTGCCACTGGAAGGAAGTGACTGCCGCTTGAATGGTAATCCCACGCTGCCGCTCCAAAAACATGGTGTCCGTCCTCGTTGTCCCTTTTTCGACGCTCCCCGGTTCTGAAATGGCTCCGCTGGCATATAGCAGGCTCTCCGTCAAGGTCGTCTTTCCAGCGTCTACATGGGCAAGAATTCCAATATTGATTATTTTCATGTGATTGTCCTCCCTTTACAGCCCCAAAGGGCATAAAAATCCCCAGCAGTAAAATACTTTTACCACTGGGGATTCTAATTTGCGGACATACACATATACAGCATACACCTATTTGTGATTGCTGTTTTTTGAATATGTCAAAATTGATAAGGCAAAAGTATTCTTAAATTGGGTACAAAAAACCAAGCCCCCACAAAAGGAGCTATCATAATTCTTTGTTCCCACTATTTGATTATAGTTTTATTTAAGAATACCTTGCCGCATATTTTTTACTCCTTTTCTGGAATGAAGCTATTATATCACATCAGTTTTAGGAAAGCAAGTACCTAAAAGAAATTTTTCTTCCCCTTATATGTAACAATCATACCGGCTTCCTGGTGTTCAGAATGGTTTCTGCTGTCTGCTGTGGTGTTTGATTGGAATTGTCCAGCCAAAAGCCGATCCGTGGTGTTGTCTGCATAAATGTATCGTATAAGGTTTCAACCGTAAAGCCGGAATAGCCTGTTTTCTCCCTGTATCGTTCCCTTTCTTTTATTGTTTCCACATCTGGACAAAGAACGACAACCTCAACAGGGTATTTATGCAGATAATTTATCATTCGGTTTAATTCATCACCGTAGTAGTTATCTTGGATCACTACAGAAAAGCCGTTGTCAAAGTATGACCTTGCCGCATCAGCAGTCAATTTGTATCGAAGGTACAGCTGGCGGACTGCTTCCGCTGATGGGGTAGCTGACATATTTTCTCTGCCTGAAATAATCATTTTTCGGAACACATCACCACGAAGATGGACGCATTTTTCTATTGATTTTGCCAGTAAATCGGAAACTGTAGATTTTCCAGAAGCCATTAAGCCTGTAATGAGATAAATTTTTTGTTTCATTTCACTTCCTCCGGCACAAAAAATATGTACATGTAACTAATTCAACACATTTATAATTTGAATAGGGACATTATAGCATTTACTAAATACAAATTCAATGTATACGGAAAGAAAGATATAAGGAGTGGGAGGGATTCCGCCGTAGTCGGCATTGTAGGAAAATCCAAAAGTTTAGATTTTCCCACAATGCTTATCTTTTGGTCTTTGGTTCGGAATAGTGTAGTGCTGGCGGTCTATCTCTTGTTTTCGGTTGCTTGCTTCCTTACCGTACATGAGCATTGGCCGATGGGTTATCACCGCCGTAGCCCTCCATGAGGTTCACGGCACCCCACACGCCCAGACCGGCACCCAGTGCCACAACCAGAGTCTTCAGAACGTCCACTGCGCTGTTAAAGAATTCCATAGAAAAATCTCCCTTGTTTTGAAAAAGCGACCCTGCACACACCTGAAATCCGTTTGCAAAAGCCGAAAACCACGGCGAGGGTTGATTTTCCGGTGTACCTGTTGGGTCAATGGATAAAAAATAACCGCTCGTCTTATCAGGCGGGCGGGAGTGAATCAGCATCCACCATGATGAAGGTATCATCTGGGTGGATTTTTTCTTTTCGGTTCAAGAACTTCTCGATATCGAGGGCGTTCTTGGGGTCATAGTCGGAGGTGTACTTGTAGTTCGGGTGCTGGGTCAGGTCGTACTTGTCGCTCAAAAACGGGCGCACACCCCGCAATTGCAGGATGCACTTGCCGCCATCCAGCACCGCCAGTTCATCCCGGCTCATAAGTTCGTGGCCGAGTTTTTGATAGTTGGTGCCATAGCTTGGGCTATTGCCACGGGTATCAGAATTGTTGTAGCTGTCGATAGTTTCTTTTCCTAGTGCTTCGGCAAGATCTTTCAGTGTGGTAGGCTCGCTGCCGCCGAGGAAGATCTGCGAATCCATATTGCCGACAATGGTGTCGGCGTTGTCCTTGTAGATGGCTTTCAGCTGGCTGCGGGTCTGCAAAACCAGACACGCCGAGATCTCACGGCTGCGGATGGTAGCCACCAGCTTTTCCAGCTGCGGAATCTGACCGATGTTAGCACACTCATCAATGAGGCATCGCACATGGATGGGCAGCTTACCGCCGTACACATCATCGGCTTTGTCGCACAGCAAGTTGAAAAGCTGGGTGTAGATCATGGAGATCAGGAAGTTAAAGGTGCTGTCGGTATCGCTCATGATGAGAAACAGCGCCGTTTTCCGGTCACCCAGCTTGTCCAGTTCCAGCTCATCGTACATGGTGGCATCCCGGACTTCCTGAATGTCGAAGGGTGCGAGCCGGGCACCGCAGGAAATAAGGATCGACTTGGCCGTTTTGCCGGAGACAAATTGTCAAGGACTTTTTCATCAAATTCACAAAAATCTACAAAAAAGGTGCCAGAAGCAC
>NZ_QULS01000023.1:0-17342 GCF_003482185.1 Faecalibacterium sp. OM04-11BH | reverse complement strand
GTGCTTCTGGCACCTTTTTTGTAGATTTTTGTGAATTTGATTAAAAAGTCCTTGACAATTTGTCTCTGGCAAGACCGCAAAATCCATCCTCATTTCCTGCGGTGCTAGACTTGCGCCATTTGACATCCAAGAATTACGCGATTTAACGATGTACGATGAGTTGCAACTGGACACGCTGGGCGATAAGAAAACGGCTCTGTTCCTCATCATGTCGGACACGGATAGCACATTCAATTTTCTCATCAGTATGGTCTACACCCAGCTTTTTAACCTCTTGTGCGACAAAGCGGATGATGTGTACGGCGGCAAGCTGCCCATTCATGTGCGCTGTCTGATCGACGAGTGCGCCAACATCGGGCAGATTCCCAATCTGGAAAAGCTGGTGGCCACCATCCGCAGCCGTGAAATCTCCGCCTGTCTTGTTTTGCAGGCGAGAAGCCAGTTGAAAGCCATCTACAAGGACAATGCGGACACCATCGTGGGCAACATGGATTCTCAAATTTTTCTGGGCGGCTCCGAACCTACCACCCTGAAAGACCTGTCCGAAATGCTGGGCAAAGAAACGATTGATGCCTTCAACACCTCGGACACCCGTGGCAATAGCCCCAGTTACGGCACTACGTTCCAAAAGATGGGGCATGAGTTATTGAGCCGGGACGAGCTGGCGGTGCTGGACGGCGGCAAGTGTATTTTGCAGCTGCGAGGTGTGCGCCCCTTTCTTTCGGACAAGTACGACCTGACCCAGCACCCCAACTACAAGCTGACCTCGGACTACGACCCCAAAAACACCTTTGATATTGAAAAATATCTGAACCGAAAAGAAAAAATCAATTCCAATGATGAATTTGTTGTGATTGACGCTGATTCGCTCCCGCCTGCCTGACCCGGTAGGCGGTTTTATTTTATCCTGACCAGAGAGGTACACCAGCAAATCCACTTCTGCCGCAGTTCGTGGCTCAAAAATGTACGATTTCAGGTGTGTACGGACGGTCTACAATTTTTTCAAAATAAAGGAGAAACGATTATGGAATTCTTTAACTCTGCTATCGAAGTTCTTCAGACTCTGGTTGTCGCTCTGGGTGCCGGTCTCGGCGTTTGGGGTGCCATCAACCTGCTGGAAGGTTACGGTAACGACAACCCCGGCTCCAATGCTCATGTACGGTAGAGAAGCACAAAGCAAAACAAGGATAGCCAGCCCTGCCACTATTCCGAAGTCAGGGGAACGCAATAGAAAAATTCATAGCTGTATGCTATACTTAATTAGCATTTGAACATATCAAGCTGACACAGCAATCTCTTTACTTGCCGTTAATGCGCGTCTACCAATAGTCCGCACAAAGCAAGAGTAGCGTAAAGGTATAAAAATTTCAAACTTCTTTGTAACGAAATTCCGATTTCTCCGTCTAACCTATGAAGCTGAAGGAGGTGATGACAAGTATGGACTATGAAAAGCTCTATAAAGCCTACTATTTACAGGTATACTCGTATACTATTTCTCTTGCCAAAAATCGTGAGATAGCAGAGGAAATCACGCAGAACACATTCTATAAGGCTGTTTCTACAACATCACAATTCAAAGGTAAGTCAGATGAATTGACATGGCTCTGCTCCATAGCAAAAAACCTTTACCATGATGAAATGCGAAGCCGTCAGCGAGTAGCTGATGTGAGTGAAATCAATGACTTGCCATCAAATGAAAATGTTGAGAACTCAGTTGCAGATTCTGACATGGCGTTCCGCATACACCTCGTTCTTCACCGTTTGGAAGAACCATACAAAGAAGTCTTTCAGCTTCGCGTATTCGGGGAACTATCTTTTTCACAAATCGCTGCAATTTTTGGAAAAACAGAATCATGGGCGAGAGTTACTTATCATCGTGCAAAGCTAAAAATTCAAGAAAGGATGGATGAAAAGCATGAGTAAACAATGCGATATTGTTCGAGATATTCTTCCGCTGTATGTTGACAGTGCTTGCAGCGAAGCAAGCGCAGAGATGGTAAAAGAGCATTTGAACGCCTGTGCTGACTGTAACGCAATTTATCAGAAATTGCTTTCTCACACGAGCGAAGATGTTCTTCACGAAGAAAGCGAAAGCGTTATTATGCGCCATGAGGCAAAAGAAAAGCAGAGAGGCAGAAAAAAGATAACGATTGCTGTTCTCGTTTCCATCGCTCTTTGTATCATTGCAATTTTTACAGCTCTCTTTCTGTTACCTATAAACATTGCTTATGAGCCTGTCAAAATCGACTTCCCATTTGAGGTTGAAGATGTCGAAAACGTTGAAATGTACCACTATGACGGAGTGCCTGCATCAGCAGAAAAGAAAGTAGTTGTTGCTGAAAATGATATAAAGACCCTGTATGATAAGTTCAAGGGCTTATCCCTAAAAGACAAAACGACTGAGGAAACTGCCAGAGCAGATGTGACCAGCTTTAGATTTAACCTCTCAGATGGAACAAGCTACGATTTGATTTACGCCTGCTATGGGGTTAAAAACGGCGAATTGAAGTCAGCAGCAGGCGGTTTTAAGTATTTCACAAGTGCGGATATCGGCTCTTATTGGAACAATTTGAATACGGAACTTGAGGCAATTCCTATCAATGAGAGTGAATTGCCGTGAGCAGATAGCAAACCCAGCCGAGCCTGTCAACGGTCAAGATGAACGGCGCAAATGCGCCGCCGTTGACAGCCCCGCCCGTCTTTGCTGTTCGGTAATCAAGAGGGCGACAGCACAAGATGCTGCCGCCCTCTGCCATTATTCAGAAAGGGGGATTTTCCATGACCGAACACGAAAAGTATCAAGAACATATCCGGCATACACACGATGCCTTTTGCAAGACTGTTATTCGCCACGCTGCCATAGACGCAGCCCGGAGCATACGGAGCCGCCGCAAGCGGGAAATCTCGCTTGAATATCTGATAGAAGAAAAACACTATCCATTCAGTACCACAGATAAATACTTTGCGGAGCAATCCGGCATGACCAGCTATCCGCTTTTCGTCTGTGGTCAGATGGTGCTTTTGGAAAGTCCAGAGCTTGCCGCAGCCCTGTCCGCACTATCACAGATGGAACAGGAAATCATTTTCTTGTACTACTTCCAACGATTGACGCATAGGGAGATTGGACGGAGATATGGACGGGCTGGCAACACAACCGGGCGGCGTATTCAGATGATTTTACGGCGGCTACGGGCAGAGTTGGAGGGTTTGTCCTATGAGCCAGCTACTTCCCTATGAGACAATCGTTAAGGCAAGCGAGGGCGACCCGGAAGCTGTTGCCGCCGTCCTATCCCATTATGCGGGATATGTCCGCTCTTGTGCGAAAATGGACGGACAGATTAACACGGATATGCAGGAGCATATCGTCAGGCAACTGATAGAAAGCCTGTTGAAGTTCCGCTTTGACCGCTAAACAGAAAAGTTGTATAATTAGAGCCTGACAAATTAAACTTCAATGAGGGTAGAGCAAATGGAACAGATTATCAATTATAGAGACATACCCACAGATAAAAGGATTGACATATTAAATGCTCTTGAGCGAATAGGTTTTTTTCCGGCATACGGCGGCGTGAGAACAATGCAGCAAATTATGGAAAAGTCAGTTCCAGGTTCAGGCCCACAATTCTATTTCGTTTTCCGTGAAAATGAGTTGATAGGGTACAATTTTCTCATTGGGGACACTAAGAAATATAAAGCGTTCCCATGGCTTGCTATTAGCAATATGGATGAGCAGAAGTTGACTGTTTGTGAAGAACTGATGAAAATACAAATTGCCTTTTTTGAAGAACTCGGAATGCAAAAGATAGCAGATCATTGCGTTAGGATTATGGAAGATTACAGAAAAGGAATTGGAAAGCGGAAAGAAAGCGATTGCAGATAAATTCCATTTGAAAAACGGCTGACAATTTAATACCGCCGCCCATCACAGCGGCAGATAAGCAGTAAATCTTGAAAAGGTTTACTGCTTTTTTTGCGCCCATTTTCAAAAATCTTTGGCAAACCACACCGCCGGATTGTTGTAGGGAGCAGACAGGAAAAACAAAAAAATTTCCGCTGCGTTTGCCAAAACGACCCCTTTTCACCGTTGTAGTGGTGAACAGCGGGCAGAACACGCCGCCGCAATCGCTATATTGGTGGAGCAAGCCAGTATATCCGCAAACCAGAGCCGCCGAGGAAAGCGGTAGTTTTTTAGAGCAAGATTCTACCACGGTGCCAAAATCCGCATATCTGCGGTTTTGCCCCCTTTGGTAAATCTTGTTGGGGAGTGCCTTCCCCAAACCCTGCTCATGCGCCCTGTCGGGCGAGAAAGGAGGTCAACGCTTGAAGAAAAAATACAACACGCCCCACCGCTGCCATGTGGTCAAAACCCGCATGACCGAGGAAGAATACGCCGACTTTACCGAGCGGCTGAAACACTATGACATGAGCCAAGCCGAATTTATCCGGCAAGCCATTACACGGGCGACCATTCGCCCCATCGTTACCGTTTCCCCGGTCAATGATGAACTGTTGTCCGCCGTTGGCAGGCTGACCGCCGAATATGGAAAAATCGGTGGCAACCTCAATCAGATTGCCCGCGCCCTCAACGAGTACGGCACACCATACAACGCCCTGTCCGTTGAAGTCCGCGCCGCCATTTCTGACCTTGCTGCCTTGAAGTTTGAAGTCCTGCGAAAGGTAGGTGACGCTGTTGGCAACATTCAAACATATCAGCTCTAAAAATGCGGACTATGGCGCAGCCGAGCAGTACCTCACCTTTGAACATGACGAGTTTACCATGAAGCCCACCCTTGATGAAAACGGGCGGCTCATGCTCAGGGAGGACTATCGAATAGCCACGCTGAACTGCGGCGACGAGGATTTTGCCGTTGCCTGTATGCGCTCCAATCTCCGCTATGGGAAGAACCAGAAGCGAGAAGATGTAAAAAGCCACCACTACATTATCAGCTTTGACCCACGGGACGCGGTGGACAACGGTTTGACCGTAGACCGGGCGCAGGCGTTGGGCGAGGAATTTTGCCGGAAGCAGTTTCCTGGACACCAAGCCATTGTCTGCACCCACCCGGACGGACACAACCACAGCGGCAATATCCATGTGCATATCGTTATCAATTCTCTGCGGATAGCCGAAGTTCCATTCTTGCCCTATATGGACAGACCGGCAGACACCCGCGCCGGGTGCAAACACCGCTGCACAGACGCGGCGATGGAATACTTCAAAGCCGAAGTCATGGAGCTGTGCCACCGGGAAAATCTCTATCAAATCGACCTTTTGCATGGCAGCAAAAGCCGCATTACCGAGCGTGAGTATTGGGCGCAGCGGAAAGGGCAGGTAAAGCTGGACAAGGAAGCTGCCGCCTTGCCAGCCGAGGAGCAGCCAGCCAAGCCCACGAAGTTTGAAACAGACAAGGAAAAATTGCGGCAGGCCATACGCACCGCGCTGTCCTCTGCCGCAAGCTATGGCGAGTTCGCCGCCGTTCTCTTGCAACAGGGCGTGACTGTCAAGGAGAGCCGATGGCGGCTATCCTACCTCACGCCGGACAGGACAAAGCCCATTACCGCCCGCAAGCTGGGAGATGATTTTGACCGCGCTGCCGTTCTTGCCCTTTTGGAACAGAACGCCCACAGAGCCGCCGAGCAGACCGCAACCGTACCCGAATACCCCCGCAACATAAGGGAGCGTTTGCAGGGCAAAAAAGCTGTCCAAACCACCCCGGAAAAGGACGGTATTCAGCGCATGGTTGACCGGGCAGCGAAGCGAGCGGAGGGAAAGGGCGCGGGCTATGACCGCTGGGCGGCAGTCCACAATCTGAAACAAATGGCGGCTACCGTTGCCGCCTACGGGCAGTACGGCTATTCGCCGGAGGAGCTGGACGCAGCCCTTGTATCCGCCAATGCGGATTTACAGGACAGCACCGCCAAGCTGAAAGCCCTGGACGCTGCTATCCGGGAGAAAAAGGAACTTCAGACACAGGTGCTTGCCTATGCCAAGACCAAGCCTGCCCGTGACGGTCTGAAAGCGCAGAAAACGGAAAAAGCCCGCAGCGCCTACCGGGAACGGCACGAAAGCGATTTTATCATAGCGGACGCAGCCACCCGTTATTTTCGGGCGCATGGCGTTTCCAAGCTGCCAAGCCATAAAGCCCTGCAAGCGGAAATCGAGCAGCTTACCGCCGAAAAGAACGCCCATTACAACGAATACCGGGAGAAAAAAGCCCGTGTCAAGGAGCTGCATACCGTGAAAAGCAATCTTTCTCAAATCCTGCAAGGCGAGAAAGACAGAGAGAAAAAGCACGAACATGAGCGTTAAAAACCGCCCCGAAACGATACCAAAACGGGGATATGCCCTGCACCCTATCCGCAATACTGCCCACCTTTGAAACGGGGCGCACAGCGCAGGAAATCCCCGAAAATGACACCGAGAAACTACATTTTTACCGACCTATCCGCTTATACCAGCGGAAACGGCAGAAAGGAGCGAGAAATGCCACGCATGAGCAAAAAGCGGCGGTTGGAATGGAGCTTTTTCCTCAACCACCGAAACCGTATTACCTACAATGACCTTTGCCGGGGCTGCACACACGGCTGCAAGCAGAGCTTCCGGGCGATTATCGTCCTCTGCCCCCGGTATTTCTCTAAGAGATGGAAACACAGGGAGGACACCGCCAATGGCAGATAACCGCAAATATTACTACCTCAAACTGAAAGAAAACTTCTTCGACAGCGATTCCATTGTGCTGTTGGAGGACATGAAAGACGGGATTTTGTATTCCAATATCCTCTTGAAGCTGTACTTAAAATCGCTGAAAAATGGCGGCAGATTGCAGCTTGACGAGCATATCCCCTATACCGCCCAGATGATAGCCACGCTGACCCGTCACCAAATCGGGACGGTGGAACGGGCATTAGCCATCTTCCAGCAGTTAGGGCTTGTGGAGCAGCTTGACTGCGGGCTGCTTTATATGACCGACATCGAGCTGATGATCGGTCAATCCTCTACCGAAGCGGAACGGAAACGCGCCGCAAGGCTTGAAAATAAGGCACTTTTGCCGCCGCGGACAAATGGCGGACATTTGTCCGACATTCGTCCACCAGAGATAGAGATAAAGAAAGAGATAGATATAGAGTTAGAAAAAGAGGGAGAGTTAAAGGGACAAGCCATCGCCCGCAGCTATGGCAGATATGAGAATGTATTTCTGACTGATACGGAGCTTTCCGAACTGCAAGCGGAGCTGCCCGAAAAATGGGCGTACTACATTGAGCGGCTTTCCGGCTATATCGCGTCCACGGGCAAGAAATATAAAAACCACGCCGCCACTATCCGCAGATGGGCGGCAGACGATACCGCAAAGGCTGCCCCGAAACAGGGCATACCCGAATACACCTGCAAGGAGGGCGAGAGCTTATGAGTAATCTGTTTACAGAACGAGTTTTGAATATGGCGGCTGTTACCCCACAGCCGGAGGACTACACGGGCGAGGACGGACTGCTTTACTGCGGCAAGTGTTACACTCCGAAAGAAGCCTACTTCCCGGAAAAGCAAGCCGCCCTGTTTGGGCGTGACCGCCACCCGGCAGAATGTGACTGCCAGAAAGCCCAGCGTTTGGAGCGTGAAGCCGCCGAACAGCGCAGAAAGCACCTTGACACCGTGGAGGACTTGAAGCGCCGGGGATTTACCAATCCTACCATGCAGGAATGGACTTTCGCCAACGACAACGGGAAATGCCCGCAAATAGAGATTGCACACTTCTATGTGGAGCATTGGGAAACCATGCGCGAGGAAAATATCGGCTATCTGCTATGGGGCAAGGTCGGCACAGGAAAAAGCTATTTTGCCGGGTGTATCGCTAATGCCCTCATGGAGCAGGAAGTCGCTGTCCGCATGACGAACTTCTCTGCGATTTTGAATGACCTGACCGCCAGCTTTGAGGGGCGCAACGAGTATATCGGGCGTCTTTGCCGTTTTCCTCTGCTTATCATTGATGATTTTGGAATGGAGCGCGGCACAGAGTACGGTTTAGAACAGGTCTACAATGTGATTGACAGCCGCTACCGCAGCCGCAAGCCCTTAATCGTTACCACCAATCTGACATTGGACAGCCTGCAAAATCCGCTGGACACCGCCCATGCCCGGATTTATGACCGCCTTTTGGAAATGTGCGCCCCTATCCTCTTTACGGGAGAGAACTTCCGCCGTGAAACGGCGCAAGCCAAGCTGAACAGACTAAAAGAATTGATGAAATGAAAGGAGTTGCCTATGGCAGAGAACAAGCAGAACACCACCCCGGAACGCCGCCCGGACTGCGTGACAGAGATCCGCATGGGCAACACCGTCCTTGTCGTTTCCGGATTTTTCAAAAAAGATACCACCGACACCGCAGCCGATAAGATGATGAAAGTGCTGGAGGCGGAAGCCGCCGCAGGACACAAAGCCCAGCTTTCGCCCTAACGCTACAAGCCGCACAGAAAAATCGTCATTTTACCGGGCGGTAAAGAAGCAGAAGCCGCTATACAGACAGCCGCCCCATGTGGTATAATCGAAATACGGAATAGTGGGGCTGGCTGTCGGAAACGGAGGATTTTATGTTAAGACAGACCACCCAGAAAATCACTGCCCTTTATCCAAGACTATCCCATGAGGACGAGCTGCAAGGCGAAAGTAATTCCATTTCCAACCAGAAGCGTATCCTTGAAACCTACGCAAAGCAGAACGGCTTTTCCAATCTGCGCTGGTACACGGACGATGGCTATTCTGGTGCGAACTTCCAAAGACCGGGCTTTCAATCCATGCTTGCGGACATTGAAGCCGGGAAAGTGGCTACCGTTATCGTAAAGGATATGTCACGGTTAGGGCGAAACTACCTGCAGGTGGGAATGTATACCGAGATGATTTTCCCACAAAAAGGCGTCCGCTTTATCGCAATTAACGATGGAGTGGACAGCGCACAGGGCGATAATGATTTTGCCCCTCTGCGGAACATTTTCAACGAATGGCTGGTGAGAGATACGAGTAAGAAAATCAAAGCTGTAAAACGGTCAAAAGGCATGAGCGGCAAGCCTGTTACGAGCAAACCCGTGTACGGCTACCTCATGGACGAGGACGAAAACTTCATCATTGACGAGGAAGCCGCACCCGTGGTCAAGCAGATATACCGTCTGTGCCTTGCCGGGAACGGTCCGACCAAGATAGCCCGTATGCTGACCGAGCAGGAAATCCCAACGCCGGGAACGCTGGAATACCGCAGGACGGGCAGCACACGCCGCTATCACCCCGGCTATGAGTGCAAATGGGCGACAAATACCGTGGTGCATATCCTTGAAAACCGGGAGTACATGGGCTGTTTGGTGAACTTCAAGACGGAGAAACCGTCCTACAAGACCAAGCACAGCATAGAAAATCCCATTGAGAAACAGGCAGTTTTCGAGAACCACCATGAGCCTATCATCGACACCCAGACATGGGAGCGTGTGCAGGAATTACGCAAACAGCGCAAGCGTCCGAACCGCTATGATGAAGTGGGCTTGTTCTCTGGTATGCTCTTTTGCGCGGACTGCGGCAGCGTCATGTATCAGCAGCGTTACCAGACCGATAAGCGGAAACAGGACTGCTATATCTGCGGGAACTACAAGAAGCGCACCCATGACTGCACCGCACATTTTATCCGCACCGACCTTTTGACTGCGGGCGTTCTCTCCAATCTACGGAAAGTGACGAGCTATGCGGCAAAGCATGAAGCCCGTTTTATGAAGCTGCTGATCGAGCAGAACGAGGACGGCGGCAAACGCCGGAACGCCGCCAAGAAAAAGGAACTGGAAGCTGCCGAAAAGCGTATCGGTGAACTTTCCGCTATTTTCAAGCGGCTGTATGAGGACAGCGTAAGCGGTCGCATTTCTGACGAGCGTTTCACGGAGCTTTCGGCAGACTATGAAGCCGAACAGCAGGAATTGAAAGAGCGTGTTGCCAGAATACAGGCGGAGCTTTCCAAAGCACAGGAAGCTACCGTAAACGCAGAAAAGTTTATGAACATTGTCCGCAAGCACATGAACTTTGAAGAACTGACCCACACCCTCTTACGTGAGTTTGTAGAGAAAATCGTTGTGCATGAGTGCAGCTACGATGAAAACGGCACACGCAGACAGGATATTGAGATTTACTATTCTTTCGTCGGCAAGGTGGACTTGCCCGAATGACCGCCTGCCCTATCCGATACCAAAGACAAGTATCGGATAGGAAAGGCAAAATTTTTTACACTTCTATTACTTCTTTATCACACATAAGCAAAGTCTCAGGGCATGAAGCAGCTCATGGCTGGCGGCGGCGTTGCTCTGGTGGGCATCACCCTGATTCCTCTGCTGTCTGGTCTGTTCGGCTAAGAGCCGCAGGCGGGTTTTCCCGCCTGTACATACGCAATCGCTCTATCTTTGCTGTGGATAACAGTCCTTTATCATAAGGAGCGCATTGCGGTACGAATCTCCACCCATCAATGAAAGGCGGTGTCTTATGCAGTTTTTGACCCACATTATTTTTCTTCTGAATCTCCTCAAGACCCTTATCAACCACTTCAGCTAAGGACGGTGACTGCTGAATGGAAACCGTTCTCAAGGCCATTGCCGACTGGATCAAAGGCATCCTGACGGCAGGCATTATGTCAAATCTCAGCGGGCTATTCGACGATGTGAATACGCAAGTAGGCAACATCGCACAGCAGGTGGGCACCAAGCCATCGGCCTTCGAGCCGCGCGTTTTCGCAATGATCGAAGCCCTTTCCCGGAATGTGGTGCTGCCCATCGCAGGCATCATCCTGACCTTTATCGCCTGCTATGAACTAATCGAGATGATTACCCAGCACAACAACATGGCACAATTTGAGCCTGCACTCATCATGCGCTGGATCTTCAAAACAGCGGTGTCCGTCTGGTTCATCTCCAATACCTTCGATATTGTGATGGCGGTGTTCGACATCACCCAGAAGGTAGTGTCCGATTCCAGCGGCATCATCGCCGGAAATACCCGTGTCAACGACATTGGCTTGTCGATGTTGGAAGCCAGCCTGATGCAGATGGATGTAGGCCCCCTGTTCGGGCTGTTTTTGCAGTCCTTCTTCATCGGCATCACCATGCGGATATTGAGCATCATTATTTTTGTCATCGTGTACGGAAGAATGATTGAGATATATTGCATGGTGAGCCTTGCACCCATCCCGATGGCGACCTTCGGCAACCATGAGCAATCGCACATGGGACAGAACTACCTGAAATGCCTGTTTGCACTGGGTTTTCAGGGCTTCTTGATTTTGATTTGTGTTGCTATTTACGCTGTACTGATTCAGAGCGTGGCGATTTCCGGGGATGCCATTAACTCCATTTGGAGCATTGTGGGCTACACCGTCCTGCTCTGTTTCAGCCTGTTCAAGACCAGCTCCGTAACCAAATCCGTTCTCGGAGCGCACTAAAGGAGGTTCTTTATTGGCTGCGTATATCTCTGTGCCCCGTGACCTGACGAAAGTAAAATCGAAGGTCGCATTCAACCTGACGAAACGGCAACTGCTTTGTTTCGGCACAGCGGCTCTCATTGGAGTGCCGCTGTTTTTTGTTCTCCGGGACTCCGGCGGCAACACTGCCGCCACCCTCGGCATGATGGCGGTGATGCTGCCAGCGTTCTTCCTTGGAATGTACGAGAAAAACGGCCAGCCCATGGAAAAGCTGCTGTCGTACTATGTGCAGTCCCGGTTTGTCCGTCCGAAAATTCGTCCCTACAAGACCAACAACTACTATGCACTGCTTATGAAGGGAGGCGTGACCCATGATCCCGTTTTGGAAAAAGACCGGTAAGCACAGTAAGCCGCAGTCTGCGCAGAAGCGCAGGCAGAACGCAAAGCCTGCTGTGCCCCGGACCGCCCAGCAGTCTATCCCCATGCAGCGGATGTTTGAGGACGGCACCTGCCGGGTGAAGCCCAATTACTACACCCGCACCATCCAGTATCAGGACATCAATTACCAGCTGGCGCAGCAGGAGGACAAGACCGCCATTTTCGAGGAATGGTGTTCCTTCCTCAACTTTTTCGACAGCTCCATCAAATTTGAGCTGTCTTTCGTGAACATGGCAACCGACAGCACCGAGTTTGAGAAAAGCATCCGTATCCCGTACCAGCGAGATGGTTTCGATGATGTTCGTGCCGAGTATTCCCAGATGCTGCGCCAGCAGCTTGCCAAGGGCAATAATGGTCTGACCAAGACCAAATTCATCACCTTTGGCGTGGAGGGCGAAAGCATGGCGCAGGTCAAGCCCCGGCTCGACCACATCCAGAATGACCTGCTCAATAATTTTCATCGGTTAGGGGTGCAGGCAAAGCCCTTGAATGGTGCCCAGCGGCTGAAACTCATGCACGATATGTTCAACATGGACGGCGCATCCAAGTTTCATTTTGACTGGAAAGGCCTTGTGAAAAGCGGCCTTTCCGTGAAGGATGCCATTGCGCCTACCGCCTTTGCCTTCAAAAACTCCCGGACATTCCAGATGGGCGGCATCTACTGCGCTGCCAGTTTTTTGAGCATCACGGCATCCGACATCAGCGACCAGCTTTTGAAGGATTTTCTGGACATGGATTCCTCGCAAATCGTTACCATGCACATTCAGAGTGTCGATCAGAATCGTGCTATCAAGACGGTCAAGCGCACCATCACTGAACTGGATCGCAGCAAGATCGAGGAACAGAAGAAGGCAATCCGTGCCGGATATGATATTGACATCATTCCGTCGGATTTGGCAACCTACGGCAGAGATGCAAAAGCCCTGCTGAAGGAATTGCAGAGCCAGAACGAGCGGATGTTCCTTGTCACCTTTCTGGTGCTGAACACGGGGCGCACGGAGCAGGAGCTGGAAACCAATGTGTTTCAGGCATCCAGCATCGCCCAGAAGCACAACTGCAATCTGTGCCGGTTGGATTTCCAGCAGGAGCAGGGACTGATGAGCAGCCTGCCGCTGGCAGACTGTCAGATCGAGATCCAGCGAGGTCTGACCACCAGCAGCACGGCAATCTTCATTCCGTTCACCACACAGGAACTGTACCAGTCCGGCAAAGAAAGCCTGTATTATGGCTTGAATGCTTTGTCCAACAACCTGATTATGGTAGACCGGAAGAAACTGAAGAACCCCAATGGCCTGATTTTGGGTACTCCCGGCTCCGGCAAAAGTTTCTCGGCAAAGCGCGAGATCGCAAACGCTTTTTTGGTGACGGACGATGATATTATCATCAACGACCCCGAAGGCGAATACTCGCCGCTGGTGAATCGTTTGAAGGGTCAGGTCATCAAAATTTCGCCCAACAGTACCCAGTTCATCAATCCCATGGACATCAACGCCAACTACTCCGAGGAAGATAACCCGCTTTCCTTGAAAGCTGACTTTATTCTTTCTTTGTGTGAACTGGTGGTGGGCGGCAAGGAAGGGCTGCTGCCGGTGGAGAAAACCGTCATTGACCGCTGTGTGCATCTGATCTACCGCAAATATTTTGCGGACCCCTGCCCGGAGAATATGCCCATTCTTGAGGACTTGTACAATGCTCTGCTCCAGCAGGACGAGAAGGAAGCCCACCATGTTGCCACCGCACTGGAAATCTACGTCAAGGGCAGTCTGAACCTGTTCAACCACCGCACCAATGTGAACGTCAACAACAGAATCGTGTGCTACGACATCAAGGAACTGGGCAAACAGATGAAGAAACTCGGTATGCTCATCGTGCAGGATCAGGTGTGGGGGCGTGTCACGGCAAACCGCAGCAGCGGCAAGTCCACCCGGTATTATATGGATGAGATGCACCTTTTGCTGAAAGAGGAGCAGACCGCCGCTTATTCCGTGGAGATCTGGAAGCGTTTCCGCAAGTGGGGCGGTATCCCGACTGGATTAACGCAAAATGTGAAAGACCTTCTTTCTTCTCGTGAGGTCGAGAATATTTTCGAGAACAGTGACATGATCATCATGCTGAATCAGGCGGCGGGAGACCGGCAGATCCTCGCAAAGCAGCTCAACATCTCGCCCCATCAGCTTTCCTACGTCACCCACTCCGGCGAGGGCGAGGGGCTGCTGTTTTTCGGCAATGTCATCCTGCCCTTTGTGGACCATTTCCCCACCGATCTGGAACTCTACCGCATTATGACCACCAAGTTGGGTGAAGTCTCGGAGGGCGCACAGAAATGAGTGAGCCGAAACTGAACATCAAAGAAGAGTCGTCCGCAAAAAAGACCCGTTCTCCTCCGAAGAAAACCAAGGTGGAGCAGTCGGTGCCCAGAAAGAAGAAACTGAAAACCGATGCAGAAAAGACCGCCGAAAAAAAACAGCACCTGCGGTTCGGCAAGGCGGAACTGACCCCGGACGAACTGAGCCGGTTGAGTAAGGCGCAGAAGCGGGAGATGTACGCTGCCCATGCCGCCCGGTCTGCGGTGCATCACGAAGTTGACCAGTACGAGGATGAAAATGTCGGTGTGCAGGCGTTGAGCGAGGGCGAAAAAGCGGCAGGAAATGTCCGTGATATTTCCAAAAGCCGCTATGCCCGGAAGCTCAAGAAGAAAGCCAAGATGCAGGGCAAGAAAGGCACCAAAACCGCAAAATCTTCTGCACGAGAGCCGACTGCGCCACAAGATGCAGGCGCATCCAGCACCGGCGAGGGCGGCTCCAACTGGCTTTCCCGCTGGAAACAGCGGCAAGAAATCCACAAAAGCTACTATGCCGCTGCCCGTTCGGGCACGGCGGCGCAGACCGTAGGCGGCAAAGCGGCATCCAACGGTGCATCTACCGCCCGGTCCAGCATGGAACAGGCGGTAGAAAAGGGCAAAACTGCCGTCAGCACTGCCGTGAAAGGGCTGGCGAATGCCGCCAAGAGCAACGCACACGTTCTGGTGATCGTGGGCGTTTTTCTTTTGCTCATCCTCATGGTGATGTCCGGCTTTTCCTCCTGCGGCATCCTCTTTTCCGGCGGTACACAGGTATCCGGGCAGACCATGTACTCTGCCGAGGACAGGGACATCCGGGGCGCAGAACAGGACTACAAGAAGCTGGAAAAGGAACTGGACAAAAAGATCAAGCGCACTCCTACCGACCACCCCGGCTACAACGAGTACCAGTACCATCTCGACCCCATCGAGCATGACCCATGGCAGCTGACTTCGTTCCTGACCACCTTGTATGACGATTACACCCGGTCGGAGGTGCAGGGCAAGTTGAAGGAGACCTTCAAAAAGCAGTATAAGCTGACCACATGGGTAGAGGTGCAGACCCGGTATATGACTGTGTGGGTCATGACTCCCGCAGGAATCCCAGTCCCCACGCAGGTGCCCTACGAGTACCGCATCTTCCACACCAAGCTGGTGAACCGTGGCTTGGAAGTGGTTATTCGGGAAGAACTGAATAACGACCAATGGAAACGTTACGAGATTTTCCAAGATACCTTGGGCGGTAGACCTTATCTTTTTAATGGAGGCTTGCCGCCCGGTGGCTCCGATGGCTCTGGCGCGCCGGGCATTGATTATCAGGTTCCAGCGGAAGCCCTGACGGACGAGGAGTTTGCCGCCATCTACAAGGAAGCCCAAAAGTATGTGGGTACGCCCTATGTGTGGGGCGGCTCTACCCCGGAAACCGGGTTCGATTGCAGCGGCTATGTCTGTTGGGTCTACAACCAGAACGGCTACAATGTGGGGCGCACCACAGCCAACGGATTGTGGAACAAGAGCCAGCACATCAGCGAAGCCGAAGCAAAGCCCGGCGACCTTGTTTTCTTTGAAGGAACCTACGATACTCCGGGAAAAAGTCACGTCGGAATATACCTTGGAAACGGGATGATGGTGTCCGCCGGAGACCCCATAAAGTATGCCGATATTCATTCGTCCTACTGGCAGAAATATCTGTCCGGTTTTGGGCGGCTCTCAAAATGATTGGAGGAAGAAATGAGCGAAAAACTCGATAAGCTGCGCGCTTCTCTGGAAAAGGAAAGGGAGCGTCGCATTAAGATCAACACTCGCATTGAAAGCCTTGAGCGGCGGATTCAGGAAGCAGAAGCTGCCGAGGTCAACGAGATGGTGCGCACCGCCAAGGTCACGCCGGAACAGCTTGCCGCCCTGCTGCGCCAGTCTGCAACTTCCACCCCGACCCCAGCTGCGTTGTCCGCAGTCGGTGCTACGTTCAACAAGGAGGAATCTAATAATGAAGATGATGAATAAGTTCTGCGCCCTGATGCTGTCGGTGGCACTGTGCGCTGGCATGGCGGCTCCTGCTTTTGCCTATGGCGGTGAGCCTGTGGAGGAAGCGGAACAGCCTGTCTTGACTTCTACCACTGATGAGGAAGATGCGGTCACCGTGACTGATGAGGAATCTGGTGCACTGACCCCGGAGGGTAATCTGACGTTGGTGGATGATTACCATACCAGTTATTCGGATGGCAGCGGTCAGCAGTTTATCACGCTGGTGTCGAAGTCTGGCAACACATTCTATCTGGTCATTGACCGCAACGACAAGGGGGAAAACACCGTTCATTTCATGAATCTTGTGGACGAAGCCGACCTTCTTTCCCTGATGGAAGATGAAGATGCCGATGCCTACACCGCTGAAAAAGAAGCGGCGGCGCAGGCAGAACAGGAGCGCAAACAGGCCGAGGAGGATGCGAAAAAGGCTGCGGAAGAAGCGGCGGCATCCGGTTCTGAACAGACTGGTGGCAACAAAGTTACGAAGTATGCTACTACGTTCTTAGGCGTACTGGCACTGGTCGGTTTGGTTGCTGGCGGTGGCATTTACACCTTTATGAAGCAGAAGCAGAAAAAGCAGGCAGAAAAAGAAGCCCTTGACCCCGATGCAAACTACACTGAGGACAAGGGCGACTTTGAAATCCCTGTGGAGGATGAGCCGGAGGAGACCGGCGAGGAGGATAACGCAGAAGAATAATTCTATTGGCGGCGTTTGCCGCCTTACATATTGCAATCCGAAACAGATTGGAGGAATTCTTATCGCAAAAATTGATCGTGGCGGAGAAACCGTCCGTCGCCATGTCCTATGCCAAAGTCCTCGGTGCCACCAGCCGTCAGGACGGCTACCTTGAGGGCAACGGCTATCTGGTGAGCTGGTGTGTGGGTCATCTGGTGGAACTGGCTCCGCCTAATGTCTACGATGCCAAATACGTCAAGTGGAGCATTGCAGATTTGCCCATTCTGCCGCAAAAGTGGCAGTATCTGGTGTCTGCGTCCACCAAAAAACAGTTTGGCATCCTGCAAAAACTGATGCACCGCCCGGACGTAGACAGCATTGTGAACAGTTGCGATGCAGGATAGTGCGGTTGGGTGACTCAAGAGAAAGAAAA
>NZ_QULS01000022.1:0-17596 GCF_003482185.1 Faecalibacterium sp. OM04-11BH | reverse complement strand
GATGCCGCCAGCAACGGCAGCGTCCAGAAAGTGGAGAACAACCGCTTTGCCCGTGCCGATCTGGAACGCCGCCTGCTGATGATTGACGATGATATGGATATGAACGCCCTGCCCAAGACGAATTATATCAAGACCATCGTGACCGCCGAAGCCAAGCTGGACTTGGAGCGCAAAGGTGTCCAGAGTTACCAGCGGGACATTTATGCCCGGTTCCTCTGTTTCGGCAACGGTGCGCTGACCTCGCTGTACGACCATTCGGACGGCTTCTTTCGCCGCCAGCTCATCCTGACCACCAAGGATAAGCCCACCGACCGCACGGATGACCCTTTCCTTGTCGAAAAGATGTGCGCCGAGTTGGAGGGCATCCTGCTCTGGTGTCTGGAAGGGCTGCACCGGTTGGTGCAGAACGATTTCCGCTTCACGGTCAGCGAACGAGCCGCCGCCAACGTGGACACCATCAAGCGCAGCAGCAACAACGTCATCGACTTCATGGAGTCCGAGGGCTATTTCCGCTTCAAGGCGGACTACTCCATCAGCTCCAAGGAGTTCTACGACATTTATAAACAGTGGTGTGAGGACAACGCCTGCCACAGCGTATCGGCGATCCGTTTCAGCGCAGAGCTGCGCCAGAACGACCGTCGCTATAACCTTGAAGCCACCAACAACATCTATCTGCCCGGTGGCCGCAGGGTGCGGGGTTTTGTAGGCATCGAACCGCTTGTCCACCTCTGTCCTTAAAAAGTGCATTTTTTCACGGAAGAAGTTCGTACAACCTGTACGGTCTGTACTTGTACGCACCTGTACGGAAAATTTAAGCAAATTAAAACGTGCTATCGTTTATATTTCACATTTCCGTACGCCGTACAGACCGTACAGGTTATTTGAAGTTCGTACGCAATTTTTTCAGATGCGTACGGAGCAATCAAGTTCGCATTGTGCGAACTTGTCGGGGCGAGGCCCCTCCATCTTGCTAGCGCAAGACCGTTCGGTCACTTAAAAGCCCCACTGGGGCTTTCATTGCTTCGCAAACGTGAACTCGATTAATTCTCCCGCAGGAGACGTTCCCCCTCGGAGAGTCCTCGAAGAGCCCACTACACTTTGCAGCCCATAGGGATGAAAGTGTCATAGTAGGTTATTACACTTCCGGGGAAGTGCATCTCCGTCCCCGTCACCTTCCTCTGAACCCCGAAAGGAGGGATGCCCTTTGGCAAGAAACGATGGTATTGACCGCACCAGTGTCCGGGTGTGTGGGCGGTATGCCTTGCATGGTACACCCTGGTATCTGGCACGGCCTGCGCTGCTGCCTGTGATGTGTACGCCGTCCAGGTGCGCTCGGGTGCAGGGGGGCACCGGCGGGGCATACAGCCGCCGCCCGGTCAGTCCCGCCACCACCGAAAAAATAAAAAAAGACCCACCCCACCTTCGCAAAACAAAACCTATCTGGTTGTGCAAGTCTCCAAAAATTCCAAAAAATACAAAAAGATCCCTTTCGGAGCCTAGATTGTGCTATAATCAGCTAAAGGCTATACGTCAAAGAAAGGAAGAATCAAAAATGAGAAAGAGAATCGTTGTGACAGTTCTGATGGCTGCTTTGACTTGTTTGCTTTTGATGGGTGCTGCGTCTCCTGCAAAACCTCTTGATCTTGTTGGAAATTGGGAAGAAAAAGATAAAGGCGACAGTTACCAAGCCGGATATATTAAAGAAGGCAAAGACGGCAAGGATGGCGAAATTGTCATTTACTGGGTATCCGATGGTGGCGATACAAAATCTTTGTACTGGGCTGGAACTTATGTTGCGCCAAAAGATAATAAAGAAACTTATAGTTGGACTTCAAAGAACAACAAGGATAAGACAGACCACGCTTTGCTGGCATCCGGTGACGACACAAAGGTTTTCACCTATGAAAAAGGTGAAATTACTTACAAGGCATCTGCTTTAGGCACAACGAAGAAAATGCACTTTGTGCGCACCGACACAAACTACTGTGATGAGGAAGAAGAGCAGAAGTAAACACTAAAAATCAGTAGCCAAAGAAGCCACTGGCTTTTATGAACGTTGGAGACTTGCCGTATGATAGTCATTATTGCAATCGCTATATTTTTTTATTTGATAGTGGTTCTATCAAAACGAAGTAGTGAAGATACGCTTGTAGATATTGATTTCTCTAAAATTGACGATATGGAAGGTCACCGATTTGAGTATTTTATCGCAAAAGTTCTCAGAAAAAACGGGTTCAAAAATGTTAATGTCACAAAAGCGAGCGGAGACTACGGAGTTGATATAACCGCGAATAAAGATAACCAGAAATGGGCGTTTCAATGCAAACGGTACAGTTCAAACTTGGGGTTGAAGCCGATTCAAGAGATTTACGCTGGCGCAAAGAAATATGAAGCAGATAAAGCTGTTGTGTTCACAAATGTTTATTTTACTCCAAATGCGCAAACGCTGGCTAAAACGTTAAATGTTGAACTGTGGGACAGGGATACGCTTGCTAGAATGATAGGTAAAGACCCTGAAACAAAACAATCAATAGAAGCTGATATGGAAGAAGAGCAAACCGAGCCAGAACAACGACAAAGGAAAATTCGTGATAATGGAGTTCCTTTGAAGCTGCAAAAGAACCAAATCCCTGCTGGCGATTATGTTGTTGGCAAGGATATCCCTGTTGGCGTGTACAATTTTAAGTGGGTGTTCGGGGCTGGTTCATTCCAAAAGTATAAAGAAGAAGGAAACACAACGCTTGGTGCTTGTACATATTTTGAACACGTTGGTGTTCAGTACGATTATGAATATAGTCAGCTTATCAATGTGAACTGTAAAGACGGTGAGTGGATTAAAATTAGTGGAAATTTGGTTCTTGGTATAGAAAAATCCGAAAAGCCTGTTATTGACCTATAACACAAAAGCCAGCGGCTAGATGTTCTCTAACCACTGGCTTTTCTTATTGGCTGTTATACGCTTCTACGGATGCTTGCATAGAGCAGACGGAACGTCTCGCGGCCTTTCGGCGTTATGACAATATCCAGAACCTCATCATCCCCTATATCGGGGAGATGCAGATGCAGAAGCTGCGGCCCTACCACATCGAAGCCCTGTACGACACCCTGAGCAAGACCCCTTGCGGACAGTATGTGGGCGGCAAGCGGCGAGACCTCTCGCCCAAGCAGCAGAAGCGCACCCTCTCCGGCATCACCCTCCATGAAGTTCACCAGCTTCTGCACAATTCCTTTCTGCTGGCGGTGGAGTGGGGCATCCTTATCAAAAGCCCCGTCCCGGTGGAAGCGCCCAAAAAGACCACCCAAGAGCGCAGCATCTGGGAGGTGGACGAGATGCGGGCAGCGCTGGACAGCATGGAGGACCCCATCCTGCATCTGGCGGTGCACCTGACGCTGGTGGGTGCGCTGCGGGAAGGGGAGGTGGCAGGTCTGACCCCGGAGGACATCGACTTTGATGCCGCCAACGGCATGGGCACCTTCACGGTCAACCGTTCCATGCAGCGGGTGCAGAAGGACACGCTGGCACAGGTGGACAAGGGCTGCATCCTCCGCATCTTCCCGGACAAGCTGGAGGGCAGCAAGACCTCCCTCATCCTGAAGGACACCAAGACCGAGGCTTCCTGCCGCACCATCTTTATGACCGCTGCCCTGCGGGAGGAGCTGAAGCAGTGGCTGGAACGGCTGAAAAGGGAAGAAGCCCTCGACCCGGAGCGGTACCGCAACAGTGGGATGCTGCTGCGGCTCCCCAACGGTCTGGCGGTGGAGCCGGTGCTCATCCGCAAAAAGTTCCTGAAATGGCAGGATACACACCCGGAGTTCCCGCGCATCGTGTTCCACGGTCTGCGGCATTCCAGTGCCACCTATCAGTTGATGATCTCCGGCGGCGACATCAAGGCGGTGCAGGGGACCACCGGTCACGCCAGTGCGGATATGCTGGTGAACACCTACGCCCATATCCAGCAGTCCTCCCGTATGGAGCTGGGCAAGAAGTTTGAAAGCGGCTTCTATGCCAAGCCCGACATCTCCAGCCCACAGGCTGTACCCGCCGCAGGCGAACCCACCATCTCCATGACGGCTCTTTTGGAATTGCTCAAGGATGCCGACCCGGAAATGAAGGCAAAGCTCCGCTTAGCTCTGCTCACCTGATGCAAAAAAGGGCACTGATTGCAATACAATACAGCGCCCTACATAATCGGACATGGAAAACACCGACCGTGCAAAAACCGTGCAGAACCCGTGCAGAAACCGTGCACCCATGGCTTACAAAACAAAAAAGCCATGAAATCTTTCGATTTCACGGCATTTTCTGGTGCAGGAATGCAATCCAAATCCGAACCATTTCCCTTTGATGCGACTTCTGTCGCTTCTCCAAAGGTGACGGTCTGTGTTCCTTCTTTATAATTAAAGGTTATCAAAACCTTATCATCATACAGGTAAATCGCATTGATGAAGGTATCCACCAGTGCCTGCCGCTGGTCCTTCAGGCTCATATCCAGCTTGCGGAACCGCAGCAGCCAAAACCGGATGAACTCTTCAGTCACTTTCGGCTTTGCCAGCTTTTCTTCCGCAATACGGGCTTCAAGCTCACGCTTGGTTTCTTCCAGCTGCTCTAGCCGTTCCTTGGTGGAGCTGGTCAGGATGCCGGCCTGAATCGCATTCAGCATATTCTGGATACCAGATTCTGCATCTCGAAGCTGCTTTTCATAAAGAGGAATGTTGGTGTTTTCTTTGTTTTGCAGCTCCATCACCTTGGCGATGATGGATTCCATAGCGGCATCGTCCTTGACAAGCTGCATGGTCTGATTGACCACCAGATCTTCCAGCCACTGTTTACGGACGGTCTTTTTCTTGCAGCCCTTGTGCTTTTTGGCAGTGGCACATTTATAGTAGCGGTGGACTTCACCCGTCCGGCTTGTGCCGCTTTCGCCAAACATCAACGCCCCACAGTAGCCGCAGAACAGCTTGGTGGTGAGCAGGTAGTCATCCTCTGCCTTTCTACGGGCAGGGGCTTTTTTGTTTTTTGCGATCTTTTCCTGCACATCCTCAAACAGTTCCAGCGGAATGATGGGCGGGATAGCATCCGGCACGACCACATCCCGGAATTTCAGTTCTCCGATGTACCGCCGGTTTTTGAGCATATGTTCAACGCTGTTATATGTAAACGCACCGCCCACCGGGTTCTTGATGCCGTTTTCGTTCAGCCAATCACGGATCTCCTTCATGGTGGAGCCTTCATTGTACTTCTTGAACGATTCCAGAACAAAAGGCGAGGTGAGAGGGTCGATGTGGAACTTCCGCTCGGAATCCAGCGTGTAGCCAAAAGTTCCACGACCACCGTTGCAGCGGCCTTTCAGGATGTTCTCGGTCTGTCCACGAACTACCTTTTCGGCAAGGTCTGCCGAATAATACTCGGCATAGCCTTCCAGCACCGATTCCAGAATGATGCCCTCCGGCCCCTCGGAAATGATTTCCGTAGCCGACATAAGCTTGACACCGTTCTTCTTCAGCTGGGTCTTGTACCGGGCACTGTCGTAGCGGTTTCGGGCAAAGCGGTCAAGTTTCCAGACCAGCACAATGTCAAACAGCTTTTTGTCACTGTCCTTGATCATCTGTTGGAACTGAGGGCGGTTGTCCGTCTTGGCAGAGATGGCACGGTCAATGTAGTGCTTGACGATGGTGATGCCGTTTTTCTCGGCATAAGCCGTGCATTCCCGGATCTGGCCTTCGATGGATTCTTCGCGCTGGTTGTCCGAGGAATAGCGAGCATAGATTACGGCGGTCATGGCGGGCACCTCCATTTTATACGTCATTGAACGGTAATACGTTCATTAAAGCAGTGTTTCGTATAATGTATATACCACAGTTTTGCCCTGATTGCAAGCCCAATGATTTATTTTCATGATTCCAACAGACAAATTGTCTTAAGATTATATTCCGAGCAAAATGTGAAGTCCAAGCCCGGCCACGCCGCACAGGCACATGGTCAGGATGGGATTCCACTTGAGCTTCCGTAGCACAAAAAATGCCGATGCAAAACTGCCGATGCCGATCCAGTCTACGTTGGCGAGCGTCTTTGCACTCTCTCCGAACACCACCATAGACAGTATAGAAAGACCTGCACCAAAGATAAGCGCTACAATGACCGGACGCAGACAGGCCAGAACACTTTGCAGCAGAGAAATATCCTTGTATTTACGATAGATATAGGATAGAAGTGAAACAAAGAACAGCGCCGGTGTAATGCAACCTAGTGTTGCAATGATGGCTCCGGGTACCTGCGCGATACGCAAACCAACAAAAGTTGCCGAGTTGACCGCAATGGGACCAGGGGTCATTTCTGCAATCGTGATGAGGTCAGTAAACTCCTGCATCGTCAGCCAGCCATGTTGTTCCACCACTTGGCTCTGGATCAGCGGCATGGCCGCATAGCCGCCGCCTACGCTGAACATACCCACCTGCAAAAAGCTGAGAAAAAGCTGTAAGTAAATCATTTTGCACCACCTTTTTTCCACTGGACCAGAGCCAGCACCACGCCGAATACTGCAGCGGCAAGGATGACCACCACCACATTGACATCAAACACCGTATTTGCGACAAACGCTGCGACCATCAGGACAATATACACCCATGAGCGGGTCTTCAGTACCTTGCCGCCGAGGTCGAATACAACATCCAGAATGACCGCCGCCACACCAGCCTGCATTCCCTTGAGTAACAACGCGATATAGCGATTGGTGGCAAAAGCATTGTAGAACACAGAAATGACTGAAAGAATGGCCATAGGTGGGATGATGGTGCCCAACACTGCCACGATCATTCCAATCAAGCCTTCTACCTGCCAGCCTACCAGAATTGCAGCATTGACCGCGATTGCGCCCGGAGAGGACTGCGCCAACGCTGTCATATCCAGCATTTCCTGTTCATCGATCCAGTGCAGCTCATCTACAAATTTTTTCTTCATAAAGGTCACGATGACAAAGCCGCCGCCGAAGGTAAAGCTGCTAATGTACAGCGTACTCAAAAACAGCTTCCAAAGCCGTGCTAACCGTGTACCGTATGTTTTATTTTCATCCATACAAGTTTTCTTCTCCTTTTTTGATTTTCGGACAACTATATTTGTTTTCTTACTATTTCAAACAGCTTTTAACTGTTACTGCTTGCGAAAGCCCGTATTTTCCGGTATCCTTGTTTTAAGAACTGCGAAGCACGGAGGGAATCTCTATGAAACATAATACATTTCTCGTCAAGCCAGCGTCCAGCCTGTGCAATCTGCGTTGCCGGTACTGCTTTTATGACGATGTTTCCAACAGCCGAGCCTGCAAAAATATGGGACTGCTTTCCCATGAAATGGCAGGAGAACTGGTTGAAAAGGCTTTTGCAGCCACAGAGGAAGGCGGCAGCGTCCATTTTCTGTTTCAGGGCGGCGAACCGACTCTTGCCGGGTTGGATTTCTTCCGGTTCTTTCTGGAAACGGAGCGTTCCATGCAGCGCAATATCTCTGTGTTCCACAGCATCCAGACCAATGGCATTTGTCTGGATGAAGAGTGGGCTTCCTTTTTCAAAGCCAACTCTTTCCTCGTAGGCCTCTCTCTGGACGGCACACAGGAAAACCATGATCTCTATCGGCTGGACGCAGCTGGGCAGGGCACATGGGATAAAGTAACTCATGCGCTTGCGCTGCTGGATGCCTACAGGGTCGAAACGAATCTGCTCTGTGTTGTGACCGGACAGCTGGCCAGAAAGCCGCAGCGAGCCTTCAAAAGCCTCTGCGAGTTGGGACAGCACAATCTGCAATTCATCCCATGTCTTGACCCACTTGATACGATTGGAGGGCAGGCATATTCTCTAACGCCGGAACTTTATGGTCGTTTTCTATGCGGCGTCTTTGATACTTGGTATCAGCAGCTGCAACGAGGAAATTATATCAGCGTTCGCAATTTTGAGGACTATCTGCGTATCCTGCTGGGAATGCCGCCTACCTCCTGCGCTTCCTCCGGTTCCTGTGGACATTATCTTACCGTAGAAGGTGACGGAAGCCTTTATCCCTGTGACTTTTATGTTCTGGATGAGTGGAAGCTGGGAAATCTGAGCCACTGTACCGTTGAAGATGCGCTTGATTCTCCCACAAGCCAGACATTTCTGGCACAGGGCCGCAAACGCCCGGCGGAATGCGCAGCATGTGCTTATCAGCTACTCTGTCGGGGCGGATGCAAGCGAGATTGGGATGCCTCTGGAAGCAACCGCTTTTGCGCAGCGTATAAGCAGTTCTTTGCCTATGTGCTTCCGCGCCTGCATACTGCTGCACATTTTCTGGCACAACAAAACCGATAAAGAGATTCTCCCGGAGAGCAGTACTGCCTCCGGGAGAATCTTTATTTTACCTTTTTGATCTTCCGGATGGAATGGCCATCGTAGAGGATGGGCTTCATGACATAAGTGTAGTTCCGGTCATCGCATTCGCCGGTGGAAATCATCTCCATAAGCCGCAGCGCAAGCTGACGTCCCATCTCGAAGCCTTGCTCCACGGAGCAGGTAACATCCTCCTGCCGATAAGTTTCTTCGGAATAATCAAAACAGACCAGCGAATAATCTTCGGGTACAGTCTTCCCCATTTTCTGCAGGGTTTTCATGACCAGCCGATAGATGATGTAGTTGCAGCAGACGATAGCGGTGCATTTAGGGATGCTCTTCAGAAATCTTTCAATGGAACGGACATAGCTTTCGTTGTGGGCTTCGTCCGAAATACACCACTTGATGTAATCATCGTTCAGTTCCAAACCACGATTTCGCATCGCTTCCGCCATGCCTTGAAACTTTTCTACGCTCTGGTAGTTGTCGTACACGAAGATGCCTGCAATGTGGCTGTGTCCGGCATCCATCAGGCGTCCTATCAGCTGATGGGCACATTCGATGTCATTGATCGTTACGCGGGGGCAGCGCAAGTTCCGATAGAAGTTGTTGTAGAATATCACCGGGATCTTACGTCGGTAAAGCTCCTTGTAGCAGTCAAGATTTGGGCTGAGGATGCTCGATTTGACACCATCCACGATGAAACCGTGAAAATTCTGATGTACCACAGTCTCCAGACAACGGCGTTCGTTGCAGAATTTGTTATCGGTCAGAAATACATGGAGGTCAACCTGCTCCTGCGTCAGAACACTGCGAACCCCTTCGATTAATCCCGAATTGGCACTTGTATCCTGTCCCTGCAGGACAAGGCCGATTTTATAAAGGGCATCATCTGTGTTCAAATCCCGCGTCATTACTTTTTCCCGGTGGAAATAAGTCCCACTTCCCTTGAGCTTGTACACGAGTCCTTCTGCTACCAACTGGTCGATGGCCACTCGTATCGTTTCCCGGCTGACGCCCAGCTTTCGGCAGAGTGCATTTTCCGAGGGCAGTCGTTGATTTCCAGAAAACTTGTTTTCGTCGATATAAGCCAGAAGCCAACGATATACCTGAGCAGATTTTTTCTCAGCAGCCGAGAGCATGGGCAAACGCTCCTTTTCAGTCGGTGATGGTGGGGCGGGTGCCTTCTGCGTGCTGTATCCAGTTCAGCAAGCGCTCACGAAGCTCCGCTTTGACGTCGGCGTATGCAGGATCTGCGACAACATTGTTCAGCTGCCACGGGTCTTTCTGCATATCATAGAGGAAGTCGTCCGCATACACATCAGATGCCGCAGCCTCGCCGCCATTGACACCGGGGGCATAGACAGAGTACATATAATCTGCCGTGCGGATGCAACGGCCGCAGCGGCTCTCCGAGATTTGGGCGTAGACCTCATTAGCTCTATTATGATTTTTCTTTTCCACAACGTCAAGCAGATTTTCGCCGATCATCTTGTCGCCGACATCCACGCCCGCCAAAGCCAACAGAGTCTTGGGGATGCTCTCGGTGCTGACCAGCTCGGTGACTTCCTTGCCGCCCTTGAACGGGCCGCCGCAGATGACCAGCGGCACATGCAGGCAGCCGTCGTGGCACGAGCGCTTATAGTCATCGTATCCGTTCAGATGGGCGTCGCGGTTGCGGGTCTTGAAATGAGAGCCATGGTCGGAAGCGTAAAGGATAACAGTATTCTCATACAGACCCTTTTCTTTCAGTTTTTCCACCAGCTTGCCGAGGTTCTCGTCGAGGCTTGCGCACTGTCCCAGATAATCCGGATACTCTTCTGCTGCATTGCCGCCCAGAGCCTTCAAGTCTTCGGGGAGGACAAAATCCGCAAATCGCTGCTTCGAGCCGTTGGGGCCTTCGTAGTGGTTGTGGTCATTCTGATGGTGCGGCTCAATTTGGGATACGGTCATGAAGAAGGGCTTTTCGCCGGTGTACTGGTCGAGGTAGTCCAGCGCGAACTGGTTGATGCAGTCAGCACGGTAGCCCTTAAAATCGATGCGGTTGTTGTTCTCGTCGAACACATAGCCGTCGTAGCCGTGGGAGGTAAATTCCAGCACATCGGCTGCACGCCAGTAGCCGGTGTAGCCGCCGCGCAGCTCCAACGGAACGGCTGTAATGGTATGGTCAATGGTCGGCTTCTTTTCCAGCTCGCCATCCGAGGCCAGATGCCACTTGCCGACATAGGCAGTTTCGTAGCCGGCATCTTTTTCCATATACTCGCCCAGCGTCTTGATGTTGGAGGGCAGCATCAGATTATTGCGGAAGCAACCGGTCTCGGTGGGATATTTGCCGGTCTGGAACAGGGCGCGGCAAGGGCCGCACACCGGCTGGGGAGAGAAAGCATTGTCAAATTTTACGCCCTCCTCTGCCAGCTTGTCCAGATTGGGTGTGACGTTGAGCGGCTGGCCGAAGCAACCGCAGGTATCCCAGCGCTGCTGGTCACTGAAGTAGAAAATAATGTTATATGCCACGGTCTTTACCTCCTTTTACTGTTCCACTTTCGCGTTCTTCGTTTCCTTCATCTTGCCGCGCAGGATGCCGATGATAACCACCACGATTAGCGCGATAAAAATCCAGCAATACACACTGCTGAAGAAGATTTTGGGATTTCCATCCGAGATGAGCAGGGCGCGGCGGAAGTTCGTCTCGGTCATATTGCCCAGCACCATGCCCAGCAGCACAGGGACAGCGGGCAGCTCCAGCTTGCGCATGAACCACGCCATCACGCCGAACACCAGCGCAACGCTCAAATCAAAATAGCTGCTGTTCACCGAGTAAGCACCGGCGAAACAGAAAATCACGATGATGGGGGTCAAGATCTGCTGAGGGATGGAGACGACCTTTGCAAACAGGCTAGTCAGGTATTTGCCCTGCAGGAACATGAAGATGTTCACGAGGATAAGGCCCAGCATGATGGCATACATGATAGCGCCGTCGGTGGTGAACAGCGAGAGACCGGGGTTCAGGCCATTTATCATCAGGGCCGATAACATGATGGCCACGCAGCCGTCGCCGGGGATGCCCAGCGTCAGCAAGGGAATCAGGGTCGCGCCACAGACGGCATTGTTGGCAGACTCAGCAGCCGCAACGCCCTCCACAGAACCGTGGCCGAATTCCTCGGGATGCTTGGACAGGTTCTTCGCAGTGTTGTAGGAGAACCACGAGGCCTCCGACGCACCCGTGCCAGGTACGATACCAACACAGGAACCGATGATAGAACCCATCAGAACTGGTCGGAACATCCGCTTGTATTCATCTTTTGTGATTTTGCCATCATCATTGCCGATTTTTCCGGCGTGAAGGTTCAACTCATTCCGCTTCAGCTCTGCCTTGCCAATGATTTCCACCAGTGCGAACAAACCGATGAGGGTAACGGCAAGGTCAAGACCCAGATACAGACGGGGAATACCAAATGTAAAGCGGTCATAGCTGGTCATGGGGTCTGCGCCCACACAGGAAATAAGCAAACCAAGGCAGGCGGCGATGATGCCCTTGACAAGGCTCTTACCCGAAACGCCTGCAATAATCGTCATGCCGAACAGGCAGACCATAAAGTACTCCGCCGTGCCGAGCTGTGCCGAAATTTTTGCGACCTGAGGGCCGAGGAAGAGCAGCACCAACGCAGAGAAGATACCGCCAAAGGTAGATGCATAAAGTGCAATTTTCAACGCCGCTTTAGTGCGGCCCATTTTGGACAGCGGATAGCCGTCCAGCATAGTAGCCGCCGCGTGGGGCGTACCCGGCGTGTTGATAAGGATAGCCGATACCGAGCCACCATAGCCACCTGCGCAGTAAATGCCCAACAGGAACATCATGCCGGGAATCGCACGCATGGTATAAGTGACAGGCAGGAATAGGATGATGCAGAGGATAACACTTAATCCCGGGATGGCCGCGAACACGCAGCCAATAAAGACACCGAGGTTTATCCAGATGATATTTTCGAGGGTGAAAAGCAGCCCGGAGGCCGGGCCGATAAAGTCAAACAAACCCATATTCTGCCTCCTCAGAAACTAACATTCAGCACAAAGTGGAATACGACCCAAATCAACACAGCCATTGAAACTGTGATGGCATAGTAAAGGGGTTTCTTGCAGCGGAAAAAGACCAGAAATGCCAGTGCGCAGAATACAGCGCCCACAACAAACAGATCCGTGACCTCTGCCAGCAGATAAGTGACCACCAGAATGAGGACGATGACGAGTGCTTTTGTTTCCACCAAAAGATTCAGCGTTTTAGTTTTGGTCGGGCGGTGCATCACCATGTTGTATGCCTCGCGGCCCACCAGAAGGGCGCTCATGGCCAGCATGAGCCAAATCAGCATCGTCGGGAAAGCGCGGCCATTCACAACGTCTTTTTCCGAGATCTGCACCTGCTGCGGCATGATGAGCAACAGCACGATGCCAATGACCAGAAACAGAATGCCGCAAATCAGGTCTACCGGGTACTCGATGTTCTTCTGTTCGAGCTTTGCGCCCCATTCATCCAGTTTTGCTTCGGCACGTTCTATCAGATTTTTCACTTGTTTCAACTCCTTTTGGAAACATAAAAGCAGGGAGAAGGGGATGTCCCCGTTCCCCCTGCTTCAGCTTTTTGTCGCTATGAGGACTTTTTATCAGCCTGCCACGATGTCCTTATACTGCTCGACGATGCTCTTGACGTTCTCAATATGAGCTTTGACGTCATCTTCACTCATCGTATCAACTTCCAGCAGCATGGTATCGTTCAGCCACTCGACCATTTCCTGATCGGCAAGGATCTTATCGTACAGCTCTTTCAGCTCTGCAACCTTTGCAGCATCGGTACCCTTGCGAGCCATCACGAAGCAACGATTGCGGAAGAAAGGATAGCCCTTGGAGCCAACGCCTTCAACACCTGCGAAGGGACCGTTTTCGATAGCCTTGTCATCGAATGCACAGACCACATCAACGCCGCCCTGCTGGTAGGTCTCAAGAATCTGAGACTGGTGAGAGACCGCGAAGTTCGTTTCACCCTTAGCTACAGCCTGTGCAGCCTCCGCAGCGGACTGGTACGGAGTCAGTTTCAGCTGGTCGCCGGCACCCATAGAGCCGAACAGAGCCGCTGCCAGGAAAGCCTCGGAGCCGGTAGCGCCGTTAACGGCCACGGATACGGGGTTGCCTGCCTTGACATAGGCCTCCAGATCGTCCAGATTCTTGAGGTTCAGTGAAGAATCAGCGGACAGGACGAAGACGGAGGAGTACAAGTTCTCCACGAACTCGAAATCGTCGTAGCTGAACTGCAGCTTGGCCGGATCCAGAGTCTCGGTAATGGCGAACAGACCTTCACCGGCGAAGACCAGTTCCTTATCATTTGCCTTAGTACTGGACACCCAAGTGTTGACAGTAGCAGCATCGCCCTTGACGGCTTCAGCAACCAGTGTGATTTTATTATCAGAATAATCAGGGGACTTGGCAGCAGCCTTTTGGCTGACCATCGCTGCTACACCAGACGGTGCCCACGGGCAGGTAACTTTCCAGCTCTCCTGTTTGCTTCCGCAGCCGGTAAGCATCGACAAAGCAAGGACACCGGCGGTGACCAACGCCGCAATACGCTTTTTCATCATTTTACTCTCCTTTTTTGTTTTGCCTTTTCGTGTGGTAGCAAGCACTTCACCGTGCTTTTGTTACCAACAAGATAACATTTCAAGCAATTTCAAGTCAACAAATTTTTTTTATTTTACAAAAAAGTTGTCTGGTAAAAGAGCTAAATGACCACATCTGTATTTTGCTGTAGAAAACTTATTGTGCATATTGCACATCAGCTTGAATCATCTTTGTGCAGCTTAAATTCTTTCATGATGTAAAGTGTATCATATTCATAATAGAAGTCTTACTATTGTCTCCATTCATAAATAATTTCTTCGGAATCATCTTGACGTACTCTACGAACCATGATATTCTCTATCAAAAATCCCACTGAACTTGTAGATTGATTGCAAATCTTCTGCAAAAGTGGTTGGTTATCACCGTGAGACCCACCACTTCAGTGAGGAAAAATCCACGAAAGAAGCTACCGCCCCGCAACACACCCGATTCATTTTGCCGCCGATTCACCCGACAAAATCCATCGCTGCGCTGCTTGGGCGGTATTTTTCTTTAGGGGAAACGTACCTTGAAAATTTCATAAGCCGACCGGACGTGATACCGACTTTTCGTCAACGCCGCTGCAAAACAGGGGCAGGAACTTCGTTCGGAGCAAACGGTGATTCCCTTACATGAGCAGCGACCCTTTACTTATTTTTGCGTCTTAACAATTAGGAAACAACTCTCAGAAGCGTGTTTTGAGCGCAGCGGTAGAGGGCAAGAACCGTCCCGTGGCCACAAATTTTCAATTCTTGAAAATGTTCTGTCCATCCGGGACTTCACTTCTCAAACTCTTGCGAGTTTTCCAAGTGATCTTGTTGGGGCGTGCCTGCCCCAAACCCTGCTCATGGTTCGCACCTGATGGTGCGAACAGCAACGGCGTGTCGTGCTTACATAACTTCACCGAGGAGTTATCGAACAGACAGGAGGTCCAATGACCAAAACGAATGTTCAACCGATTCCTAGCAATCCCCAGCGCCACGACACGCCGAACAACAAAACGCACGTCATCAAGTTCCGTGTGACAGCGGAGGAAAAAACGTCACTGGAACTCACTTGCAAACTCCTGAATCTCTCCCTCTCCACTTTTATCCGCCGCGCCATCCACAACGTCAAGATCGAGAAAACGGTCATCGTTGCCGGTGGCGGAGAAGAAACCCTGACCGCTGTTTCCACCCTGCTTGCCCAGTGCAGCAAGGTGGGCGGAAACCTCAACCAGCTTGCAAGGCACTTCAATTCCGGCGGTGCAGACACCGAACAGATCCGGGCGAAACTCCTTGACGAACTTGCAGACCTGACCGCATTTCGGCTGCACGCCGAGAAAGTTCTGGGTGAACTGTATGGCAACGCTCAAGCATATCGCCTCTAAAAACTCGGACTACACCGCCATCGAAGCGTACCTCGTTTACCAGCATGATGCGTTCACCGGGAAGCAACTTCTGGATGAGCATGGCAAGCCGAAGCTGCGGGATTCGTACCTGCTCGACACCCTTGAGTGTGGCGATTTCTCGTTTGCAACAGCCTGTCTGCTGGCAAACCGCAAGTATGGCAAGAACACCCAGCATGGTGATATCAAAAGCCACCAGTATATCATCAGCTTTGACCCCAGAGATGCAGCCGACAACGGGCTGACCATGGAAAAGGCACAGGCACTTGGCCTGAAGTTTTGTTCTGAAAATTTTCCCGGTCATCCTGCCATCGTCTGCACTCACCCGGATGGGCACAACCATTCGGGAAATATCCATGTCCACATCGTGATTGGCAGCATCCGAACACGAGAAGTGGAGCGTAAGCCCTATATGCAGAAGCCCCGCGACTGGCGCGAGGGTATGAAGCACTCCAGCACAGCCCAGACCATGCGGCACTTGCGTGTCGAGGTCATGGAACTGTGCGAAAGTGCCGGACTGTACCAGATCGACCTGCTCAACG
This sequence comes from Faecalibacterium sp. OM04-11BH, assembly GCF_003482185.1. Classification (NCBI taxonomy): domain Bacteria; kingdom Bacillati; phylum Bacillota; class Clostridia; order Eubacteriales; family Oscillospiraceae; genus Faecalibacterium; species Faecalibacterium sp. OM04-11BH. The sequence continues at coordinate 1,675 of NZ_QULS01000022.1, read as the reverse complement.
GATCAAAGGAGCGTGTCAGCGAAGCCGAGTATTGGGCACGCAGACGCGGTCAGATGAAACTTGACCGCGAGAACGCAGCCCTTACCGCAACTGGACAGCAGCCCCGGCAGAAGAAGTTTGAAACCGTAAAAGATACCCTGCGGAAACAGATTGCTTCAGTGCTGTACTTTGCCACCAGCTTTGAAGATTTTTCCGACAGGCTCTTGCAGCAGTACGGCATCACCGTCAAGGAAAGCCGTGGGCAACTCAGCTATCTGCCTGCTGGTAGAACAAAGTTTATCCGGGCAAAAAAGCTCGGTGACAACTACGACAAGGAGATAGTTCTTGCCACCCTGACCGCAAACGCAGAGCACAAACCCAAGGCGCAGTTCAAGCAGGATACCATCGGGAAACTGATCGACATCCAGTCGAGGATGACCGAGGGCAAGGGCATCGGCTATAACCGTTGGCTCACGAAACACAATCTCAAAGTTATGGCACAGACCGTGAAGCTTCTGCAGGAAAAGGACTTGACCGACGAGGACGCCCTGAACCAGCGCATCACCGAACTGGAAACCAAGTATCACGACTCGCTGGCGGTGGTGAAAGACCTCGAAGGTCGCATGAAATTCAACGAAGAGCTGCGCTATCATGTCGCAGCCTATGCCAGCACCAAGAACATCGCACAGCAGTTAAAGACTGCCAAACGACCCGCAGCTTTTGAGGAGCAGCATCGTGCAGAGCTGACAGCGTACCGGGCGGCAGCAGCCTATTTCAAGGCAAACAACATCGCCAAGCTGCCCAGCCCGAAAAAGCTGGAAGCCGAGTATGCGCAACTGGCATCCGAAAAGGCAAAGTTCTATGAGCAGTACAAGGAAACCAAGGAAGAACTGCTCAAACTGAAAACCGCAAAACAGAATGTTGCGTCCTTTTTCCGGGAGGAAGAACCGGCGCAGCAGGAGAGATAAAGGAGTGTGCGTATGATCAATCTGAAAATTGACCCGGAGTTCCAGTCCCAGATTCCTCCTCTGACCGATGATGAATTTAAGCAGCTTGAAGAAAATATCCTCAAAGAGGGCAAGCTGCTCTCTCCTTTGATCGTGTGGAATAATACACTTGTTGATGGCCACAACCGTTATGCCATTCTCCAGAAGCATCCTGAGATTTATTTTTCCACTATGCCGCTCCGATTTGAGAACCGCGAAGAAGCCGTTGCGTGGATCTGCCGGAATCAGTTGGGACGGCGAAACCTGAGTCCTGAACAGAAACGCTATCTGCTTGGGAAGCAGTACGAAGCCGAGAAGAAAGCTGCAAAAATCTTTCGGGGCAATCAGTACACTTTAGCAAAGAAAAGTGGTGGTGATCACGGTGATAACCACCACTCCGGGAAGAAAACCTGCGACCGGATCGCAGAAGAAAACGGTGTCAGCCGTGCCTCCGTTCTCCGTGCCAGCCACTACACGCGAGGCATCGACATCGCGGACAACCTCTCTCCCGGCATCAAGCAGAAAGTCTTTTCCGGTGAAGTGAAGTTCACCAACGAAGAAATGTCCAAGCTTGTGCAGGCAAGTGTCGAGCATCGTTCAGATGTCCTTGCTCAAATCCTGCATCCAGAGGCATTGGAAGTGTTGGAATCTGCCAGCGCTGAATTTGAGCCTGAAAAAGCGGAACCCGTTCCCATGCCCACACCACAAAC
>NZ_QULS01000021.1:2201-21242 GCF_003482185.1 Faecalibacterium sp. OM04-11BH | reverse complement strand
TGTAGTAGAAGCCGTGCATACGATATGCTTCGCAAGCAGCGGGAAGAACCGCTGGAAGAAATCCCGGACGCACCAGATGATGCCCCAGTGCCGGATGATGCAGTAGTCAGCACCGATAACATCCAACACCTGACAGAACTGATCGGACAGATGAAACCAATGTATCGTGCCCCACTACGTCTTTTGGCAATGGGCTACACCAACCGGGAGATTGCCGAATCGCTTGGACTGACGGATGAAGTGGTTCGGATGCGGCTTTTCCGTGGAAGAAAACTATTGTGGAAGGAGTTGAACAGCCATGAGTGAGAGAGCAGAAGTTTCTTTTGATGCTGCATTGATGATGGCACTCCGTGCAGATGCACAAAAAGAGCTGGATGAGCTGCCAAGTCCGGCCCAGCTTAAGGAACGCTACCCGGACACGTCCCGATGGGATGCTCGCCTGCAAGCGGCGTTGCATAAACACCGCCCTGTGCTGAAACGAGTGCTTATTACGGTCCTGACGCTGGTAATTTTAACTCTCGGCGCGCTTGCAGTAAGTGCAGATTTCCGCAGGGCAGTCTATACGATGATTCAGAAGTTCATGCCCGTTGAGATGCAACTGACATATCAGGTGGATGGCGAGCCGTTGGAACAGCTTCCGAATGGATACAGCGACCACTATGTGCCGGATGGATTTGAACGAGATTATGAACAAGGGTATGATAACGAAATATCCTTTCTTCATGCCTATGTTGATGTCAATGATAAGAACATCTTTTATTATGTGGACTGTTCCGTAATTCAAGACTATGGACAAGTCGAAACTTTCGACAATGAGCACACGGTTTATGAGCGCATTAAAATTGGAACAGCCGATGCAACACTTGGAACGAGTAATAACGGAGGACGTACAGGATATGTGCTAGTATGGGAGAAAGATGGCATTTCGCATACGATTATTGGAAAGATATCGCATGATGAGCTTCTAAGAATTGCGGAAAGCATTTCCTGATTTGTCAAGACCTTGCCGACACACTTGTGATTGTTTACAAATGTGTCTGCATTTTTTGTACAAATATACAAAGTTGATAAAATCTCGAAAATTTTTCAAAAAAGCTGTCACAAACACAATGTGAACTACGTTGACTGAGCAAAAGCTCCTGTTGGAGTACACAAAATGGAGGTTATGTCTTATGTCCAAAAAGCGTCTTGTCACTCTCATTCTGTCAATCGGTATTTTTCTGAGCCTTGCCGCAACGGTTTTTGCTGCTGGCCAACCTAGGCGGTATAACGAAAACAGCACTGTCAAAGGGACGATTTCTCAAAGTTTTTATCAAGTTAATGCCAAAACTGATGTTGCGGTAAAGCGCATCACCGTCACTGGAACGCTATATGAAAAAGGAACATTCGGTACGTGGCAGAAGGTAAGCAGCTGTTCTAACACCAGTACATCTTCTTCCTGCTCAGCAAGCAGTAATTATAATACAAAGCCCGGAAGATCGTATCGCCTTGAATGTTCAGCAACATTCACTTATTCAAATGGGCAGAGCGAAACTATCACATCAACTGCCAGCCATTAAATGATTTTATAAAAGAGCGATTTTGTTAAAAAGAGGTGATGCTAATACAGCATCTACCGGCATCGATTAACACGATTGAACTAAACTAAAGGATTCATTAATCAAAATGACGAAAGAAGAAATCATTTCCATGCTATCAAAGGAATTGAACAGTGAATGGACGAATGGAGTCACATGTTTGATGGTGGAAAATTCCGATAGCTATATTCCAGTAATAGTTCATCACAATAAAAATGAACTTATTGTTGAAGTAGTAGAACAAGACAAGAAGATTTACCGCATCGGACGAAATGAGCTAAATAAAACATCTTAGTCATCACCAAAAAAATCATTGAAATCAGTCACAATTTGACGCATAGAATATGAATTCAAACTTGATATGAGGTGATTCCAATGCAGAACTTAAAGCATTAACCATTTTGCGCATGTACATTCAGACGGTGAAGCTCAAAAGGTTTGATTGTTCTGAAGGAATCACACACATCTTTGTAACGGCATTTGCTGTCGTAAACGTAAATATCATCTGAAAACTTTACAGCATCAGCCGGATGTTATGGAATCACTCATTCGCAAATAATATTAGTTATATTTGTTGGACGATAATCTCTTTAAGAAGAAAGGAAGTGTAGAACAATGAAAAAAGTCTATCAATCTTTTATCTCGATACTTTTAGTTTTTTCTTTATTAGCCAGTATGACATTAACTTCTTTTGCAACCGCAAAAAATAATAAAGTGGGTGATAAAGTCACCTTATATGAAGATCATGAAACAATCGTTGAAATGTATACCGACCTTTCGGGAAACCGCATTCTGAATCAATATCTGAATGGAAAGCTTATACAAAGAGACACCCTCCTGACATCAAGCCCTAATAGTATAAAACGTGATTTTTTCGATGATAGTGTTACAAGAAAGTCATCAAGCGACGTTATTTATATTGAACAGTATGGTAAATTAACCTCTGACAATAATGAGCGTGTACAACCTTGCGCTGTGCAAACAGCAGGAACAATCAAATATCGCGCTGCTTTAGATACAGGATATATTTATTATGGCTTGAAGTGTACATATGATACAAAAAATCTTGGATCCACGACATACACAATCAATAATTTTGTTGGAAGGATGGTTGATTTAATTGCACTTGTTGTGGGCGCATTGACGTTACCGAATATTGTTGCAGAAGCATTTTTGGACGCACTTATTAAGGGACTGGGAATTACGGTTGCTAGCGGTATGATTAAAAATGCCGTTACGGATACTGTCAGCTGTATAAAAACACAGTATACATGGAATCTTGTTGATACGACAGCAGCTTCGCATCAGAAAAATGTTTACGGATATAAATATTATATAACAGATGTGAAGTCTGCCGCAAAAAACAACAATTACTACGAAGGCTATGTTCCGAAAGACTGGAAAACGCAGTCTCTTGCTGTGAACTTTCACAATGAAATGTTCACTTATAATGCATGGAATGTTGTAGGATGGGCGTAATGCCGAGGAAGTGCAAATGTCTTTAAACAATCAAGAAAAATTTGTCAATAGTTTTTGGGTGATTATTCTTTTAGTTGCTGTTGGAATCTATTTTTGGGTGATTCCTAAAAATTCAATCGCAGAAGCGTATAGCAAGAAAAAACACTACAACTTGAAAAAGACATCAAGATTCTTGGCTGTTGGTTTTTGGATAATAGCGATTTCTTGTGTTCCAGTGCTGATTTCGCTGTGGTTTGATACTCCTTGGATCTGCATTATATGTGTGATTCTCTTGGTACTGGGGACATCTGTTCTACACGATTATGAGAGTGGAGGAAAATTGAAATAAATTTATTCGTATTATACGCATTGCTATCATCAGACTATGTCGTACTATAATAGTGGAGCGTCCACACCTTTCCGGACGGATACTGATTATTACCAAGCTGTTGGTGGCTAACGCATACGGTTTTGCAGGTATAGACAATGAAGAAAACTTTATATACATTTTTGGGCTGGAATTTTCTGCTGTTTGTAGCCGGTTTAAGTGATATTGTTTTTTACAGAGATCTTACATCGGCAGAAGCTATGGCAATAAGTTGGACCCAGCCAGCACTCGTAAGCGTCACTTCATTTTTGATATTGCTTTCAATATATTATGGGATGCACCAGCTCCTTTTTGGAAAAAATTTCCATTTAAAACTGGAAGTCAATCAGGAAGATGTCGATAAAGCGCGAGATTCAATTTTCGCTTTTTTGAAAAAGGGAAAAATTGTCCCTGAAAAATTGCAGCAACACTTGAAGTATTTGATAATCGCTGAAGTTGTTTTGTGGTGCATTTTCATTATCTATCTTTTTGTATCAAGCTCTACAGCAATCTAATCCCATTACGGAAAAGTGAAAGCTCGCCAGATTTTATGTCTGGCGAGCTTTCATAATATTCTAATTTATAGCATTATAGCAACTCCAATTCAAATTCATCATATAAAGCCCTTGAAATATGGTGGGAAAAGTGTGAATAGCAATTTGATTCCCCTTCCAAAAGCAATTCACACTCAATTTACTACATGGTGGGCACAATATTAAAAAGAGGTAGACTGGAATGAATGGTTTAGATAAAGTTATAGAGCATCTGAATCATGCGCATTTAGATGCTCTATTAAATCCACCAACCGATGATATGATATTGGAACACTTAAAAAAAGAAATGGGACATATTCCAGCTGATTATATTGAATTTCTGAAGCGATGTAATGGACTGACGCTTTATCACAGCGGAGACTATTGCTTATTTGATGCTCAGGAAATTCTTTCGTTCCATTTTAGTAATGATAATTTATTATGTCGGTCGGCATGGAAAATTGGATATTGGATGGGATATGATATTGTCATTAACGTGGATGACATAGAAAAAGAGTATCTTTATGCGGGGGACTGTTGCTCAACAGATGAATTTGTATGTGTTGGAAATATACTAAATTTCATTGAAGAAATTGTTAAAAATGGAGGTGATCCTTACTGGACAATCAACGAAAATCAGTACAGAGATTTTTCAAAAAAATAATTTCAAAGTCAAATACTTTCGCCAGTTGATCCGATACCGGACGGAAGATGGTATTGCCCGGATTGTGGGAACTTAAATGATTCTTACGAACTTTTGCAAAAACTGTGGAAAAGTCCGATAAATGAATAAGGCAATATAAGAAGTTATTTGCCATCCGTTAAGTATTTTGAATTGGTAATGGTTATAAGATGATTCGCTAAAAAGCAAAAATCCGCCGAGGACTCCTCCCGAAAAAACGGGAAGGATCCTCGGCGGATTTCGTTTATCGTGCTTGTCCTTTTTCGGTTGTACTTTTTTCCTCTGCAAAGAACATCTCTACATTTTTCTGAGCTTTCATCAACTCCTGCATCTCATCTCGTGCCTTACGATAGTCCGGGTATGATTCTTTCTTCTTTTTCAGAAGTTCAGCGTATTCGATGCTCAAGTCCTTAGCCTTTGGCAGCTTTTTCAATCCGGCTTCATCAAAAGCCGTTTTTGCGGCCTTATGCAGCGTGATTTCTTCCCGGTGGGTGTCCAGAAATCTCTTACTATACCCGGCTTTGCGGTAGGCATCATAGACCGGGCGTGTCCGGGCATAATTAACGATGTGCGTTCGCAGAACAGCAATCTCGGCCATGCGCGTTTCTGTTGCCTTGATTGAATCGCCTAGTTCATGATAGCGAGCAGTAGCAGCATCTATACGCTCCTGCATTTCCTCAATGCTTCCGATTTTGTTCTCCTGTAAGAAAATCAGCGTTTTGGACATTTCTTTCAGATTATATCGCTTTGCCCAGCGAGCATACCCCATGCTCTTTCCCTCGGCCAGCTTTGCCTGAATGTCCACCAGCATCTGAAACTTTTGTTCCGGTACGATGCGCTTCTGCTTCTGCCGGGGATGGTGTTCGGCTTCCCCAGAGATAACAGCTTTCAGTTCTTCTTCACTATATCCTGCGCCCAAAGTGCGGAACCGGATGAATCGCTTCTGCCGTGCGCCTTTGACGGAGGTGTATTTTCCACGCTTGACCTCATAACCCTGCTGCTCCAGTCCTTGCAGAAAATCTTCGTAGTCTTTGGGCTTTTCCGCCAGAATAGTGTCAATCACGCCACATAGACGGTCACGATTGCTTTCTTTGGGCGGGTAGAGTGTGCGCTTCTGCCGCTCCCGATAGGGTTTTATCTCAATGACGGAAAGCTGATGCTCTAAGCAGATCAGATCGCTCAACCGTTGCACAGCCAGCCCGGACAATAAAAAATCCCGGAATTTCCGGATGCTGTCCAACGCAGTGGAGTTGTAGATAATGTGATTATGAATGTGTTCCCGGTCCGTGTGGGTTGCAACGATAAACGCATACTTGCCTTTGGTGAAACGCATTGCCAGCTCATAACCCACCTTGTTGGCTTCTTCGGCGGTGATCTCGCCGGGTTTGAACGACTGCCGGATCTGATAGGCAATCACGTCACTTTTTTGTCTGCGCCCAGTGACAAGTTCATACTGCCGTTTGGACAGCATAAATTCTTCATCCACCGTCAAAGGACTACATTCGTAGCTGCTAATCAGTTCGCCATGCTCAGTCTTATCGGGATTCTGTACATAGTCTGTACGGCTTTTCAGACAGGCCGCAACCGACTTGCCTTTGTTTTTGTGCAGCGCGATCAGCCGTGTTGCGGCCATCCTAAATCACCCCCATAAAAGAAAAAGCCGCCCGAAGACGGCAAAAGATTGAAAATGTTCCTTACAGTTCGGCCAACCACTCACTGAAACGCCCGATGCCCTCGGTGATGGCAGTTGCACCAAAAAAGAGGATGAAGCAGATGAACTCGGCCACCAGCAGGATAAAGAATTGATTCCAAGTCTGACGGTAAGCAGTGTAGATGCCGCAGCCGAAGATGTAGAGCATCAGCGGAGCAACTACATAGCTGGACAGGGTTAGTAGCCACCTTGCCATCAGAGCTAGAAACGCCACAAAGAGAGAAATCGGGAAAAGAACAATTTTCTTCAGCATAGACATCATATCAAGCACTTCCTTTCTGTTCGCCCTTATTATAAAGGTATCGACTACTACGTTGCAAGGATGTCAAGCATTATATGTACACCCGCAGTCCTCCAACTGCGGGAATTTTTATAGCTCTGCCAGCTTGGAAAGAATTTGCTTGCCAATGTCAATCAGTTCATCCAGCCGCTGCCGCAGGTCCTCCATGTCAGCGGCGTAGACCTTGCCGCACTCGTTGGCACGCTTGGCGTACTGATTCAGATTGTTGCTACAATTCTGGAGCAGATAAGCCATTCGGCGTAGCTGCGGCAGATCGAGATTTAGGCAGTATCCATCCAATGCCATTTTGCGGATATAGGCACTCAAGCTGCGGATGCCCATGCTGAACATCTTTTCATAGATGCGGTTCTTTTCTGTTTTGGTCAGGCGCAGGATGATGGTTTCATCCCGCTTTTCTTTCATCGTGCATCACCATCCCTATCATAATAGCTGCGGAACGGTTTGACAGGCTCCGGCTGATTGGTCTTTTCCCCCAGTGCAGCCAGCACAGACGGACGAGTTGCAGGTGTTTCGGTTTCCTCGGATTCTTCGGGAGCATCCTGCGAGGAACTGCGGTCACGGTCGATGTTCAGCAAGGCGTTCAATTCAGCAAGGCGGGCAGACTTTTCGGCCAGTTCTTCCTCCTGTGCAAAGGGCTTTGCCACTTCGACCTCTGCGGCCTGCTTCTGCTGTTCAAGGTTTTGCAGAGCATTTTCGGCATCTGCAATACGGTCAGCGAAATTGTCGATGGCATTGTCCAGACGAGTGATATTGCCGCGCGCATCATCGCCCAGCGACACCGGGTAACTCAACTCTGCCCGGAGTACGGCCTGATGCTCATTTTTGAAGCTGTCGAATCGAATGTTCAGTTCAAAGCCACGGTAGGTGCCCAGCAGCATCATATCAGCATTGGGCATCTCCTGCCGAGCCAGCAGCAGCCGTTCGCCTGCAGCCTTTTTGTCATCGTACACCATGCCCTTGATGGTCATGCCGCAGAAGTTTTCTTTGTCCTGCGGGTGTGCTGCTGCAATCTGTGAGTCCTGTTGTAAAGCAGCAATGCGGGTTTTCTGTTTCTGGATCTCTTCCGGGAATGTTTTGAGCAGCTTATCCTCCAGACGATATTTCTGATTCTGGAAGTCTCCGCGCAGCACCTTCAATTTTGCTACCTGCACGTCCAAGTCCATCTTTTCCCGGATGCGAGGGTCGCCTGCACACAGAGCCTTGATTTCTGCGTAAGATAAAGCCTGTTCGTCAATATCATCGCAAGATCGCATAGGCGATTTGCTCGTCATGATCTGCGAGATAAACTTCTGTTTATTCTCAAGGGTCTGATAGAGGTAGGCGTCAAATGTCGATTCCGTGACGTAGTTATAGACGTAGACTTGTTTGTTTTGATTGCCTTGGCGGATGATTCTGCCATTGCGCTGAGTCATATCCGACGGACGCCAGCCTACATCCAGATGATGCACCGCTACGAGCAGCGTCTGGACGTTGGTTCCTGCTCCCATTTTGGCAGTGCTGCCCAGCAGCACACGCACCTGTCCGCTGCGTACCTTGGAGAAAAGTTCTGCTTTCTTGTTCTCCGTATCTGCGTTGTGGATGAACTCGATCTCCTGTTCGGGCACACCGGCGTTGAGCAGCTTGGAGCGGATATCATCATAAACGTTGAACGAACCGTCCCCCTTGGGAGTAGACATATCGCAGAAAATCAACTGGGTCAGCTTCTGCTCTTTGGTGTCGTTCCAGATGCGCAGGACGTTGTTGACGCAGGCATTTAACTTGCTGTTGGGGTCATCGGGCAGAGCGGAATTCATCAACCGCTGGTCAAGACCGATTTTGCGACCATCCGACGTGATTTTCAACATATTATCCACAGAAGGGTCAACAGAACCGCTGTGGACTTCGGCTGCACGTTCGCTCAACGCCTGCACCATGTCCTGTTGGATTTCCGAAGGCTTGACCACTACCGTCTCAAATTTTGCATCAGGCACCGGGAGATGAAGCTGGTCGCTGGTCTTGATATCTGCTGCTTCTTTGAACATCGCCATCAGTTCAGGCAAGTTGAAGAACTTCGCAAAACGAGTGCGTGCACGGTATCCGGTGCCTTCGGGCGCAAGTTCGATGGCAGTAGTAGTTTCACCAAAAGTAGAAGCCCACGCATCAAAATGGGTCAACCCTTTCTGCTGCAAGGTGTTGTACTGGAGGTAGCGCATGAGGGTGTACATCTCGGTCATACTGTTGCTCAGGGGTGTACCCGTTGCAAAAATCACGCCACGGCCACCGGTGATTTCATCCAGATAGCGACACTTGCCGAACATATCGCTGGATTTTTGTGCCTCGCTCGTACTCAAACCTGCGACATTACGCATTTTCGTGTACAAGTAGAGGTTCTTAAACGCTTGGCTCTCATCCACAAACAACCTGTCTACGCCCAATTGTTCAAACGTAACCACATCATCTTTACGGTCTGCGCCTTGCAGCTTTTCCAGTTTCTGTTTCAGAGACTTGCGCAACTTTTCCAGCTGCTTTACTGTGAAATGCTCACCAACCTGTGCTTTCGCTTCTTCGATGGCCTCCTCGATTTCATCCATCTGTTCCTGAATCAGACGCTCCTGTCGTTCTGCGGACAAGGGTATCTTTTCAAACTGGCTGTGTCCGATGATAACTGCATCATAATCACCGGTCGCAATTCTCGCACAGAATTTTTTTCGATTACCGGGTTCAAAATCTTTCTTGCTGGTAACCAGCAGCTTCGCATGGGGGTACAGACGTAAAAACTCGCTGGCCCATTGTTCCGTCAAATGGTTTGGCACGACAAAAAGACTTTTCTGACACAAGCCCAGACGTTTCAGTTCCATAGCGGAAGCCGCCATCTCAAAACTCTTGCCAGCACCGACTTCGTGCGCCAAAAGGGTGTTGTACCCATACAGCACATGGGCAACCGCATTGCGCTGATGCTCTCGCAAATTGATCTCCGGGTTCATGCCCACAAAATGAATGTGACTACCGTCATACTCACGGGGGCGGGTGCTGTTAAAAAGCTCGTTGTACTTTTTTACCAGTAGGGCGCGTCGCTGTGGATCTTTCCAGACCCAGCCAGCAAATGCGTCCTTGATGGCCTGCTGTTTCTGCTGGGCGAGGGTGGTTTCGTTTTGATTCAGCACACGCTTTTCTTTCCCATTCTCCTCGATGGTATCATAAACGCGGCTGTCACGCAAATTCAAGGTATCCTCCAAAATCTTGTAAGCGTTGGCTCGGCGGGTACCGTAGGTTTCGGTGGCCATAATGTCACCAAAGCCAGTAGCAGATTTATTGCTGATTCGCCATTCGGAAGTGTAAGGGGAGTAGCGAACGGTGATGGCATTGTTGTAGCGGATACGATAGGGCGGCTGAAAAGTTTCCATCATGAACTGCTGCACAATAGAGGGGGCAAGCCATGTGGCACCCAGCCGCACATCAATTTCAGAAGCTTCCAAATCTTTGGGCTGCGCCTTAGTCAGTGCGTCCACATTGCCCTTGAACTCCGAGCGGCTTTCTGCAGCAAGTTGTGCCATCCGTAGTTTATCGCGCACATTACCCGAAAGGTATTCGTCCGCTGTTTGCCAGCCGGCTTCCGGGTCGTCAGCATCCGCAGCAGGGTCTTTGAAAATCACGCCGGACAATTCGGTGGTGATGCGCTCATAGTTACCGGGAGTGCCCAGCAGTTCTGCCATATAAGGCAGGTCTACTTTGCCATGCTCCCCGATGGACACTGCCAGTGCTTCACTGGGGGTATCCACGCTGGTGACAACACGCTCTGGCCGAATCGTCCGCTTGGTAAACATATCTGCCTTGGACTTGAGATTTTTATTCTCGTCCAGATTCTCCAGCGAGCAGAGCAGATAATAGGAGCTGTCATCATCGAACAGGCGGGCATTTTTCTTGTCGTTGATCAGACCGTATTTTGCAGTAAACGCATCGTAGGCATAATTCAGCTTTGCCTGCGATGCCTTGATATCCTCGTCCGGGAAGTCATTCAACTGCTGGTCGATCAACTCGTTGACGATCTGCCGCAGTTCCACCATGCCAGCCACACGGCCTTTGGCGTTGTCGGACAGTTCAATCTGTGTCATGATGGAGTTCTCGCGGTAGTAGATTTCACCATCCACCACAGTATAGCTGAAATTCTTCACGGTAGGGTCTGCGGGCAGAGTTTTGCGCTGCACTTCCGCATCGGCGACGTCCGGAGCGGCAATCTCCACCGCAGTGTACTGGCCCTCGATGTGCTGCACCGCTTCGGTAAGCTGGTCTGCAAGGTTTGCATCTTCGATTGGTGCAACGGTCAGGTCATGGCCGTACTGGGTGCTTTCTAGTTCCAAATTTCCCAGCACCATTTCCGGATGGTCTACAAAATACTGATTGATATTGAAGCTATCTTCGGTCTGCCCCAGCTGCACCCATGCAGGTTCGATGTCTGCAGGGCGGTCACGCTTCTGCAAAAAGAGGATATCCGAAACAACCTCGGTGCTTGCATTTGCCTTAAAAGCGTTGTTGGGTAAGCGGATGGCTCCCAGCAAATCAGCACGTTCCGCCATGTACTTGCGGGCACTGCTGTCTTTGCTGTCCATCGTGAAACGGCTGGTCACGAAAGCAATCACGCCGCCCGGTCGGATCTGGTCGATAGTCTTGGCGAAAAAGTAGTTGTGGATAGAAAAACCCAGTTTGTTGTACGCCTTGTCGTTGACTTTGTACTGACCGAAAGGGACATTACCTACGGCAAGGTCGTAAAAATCTCGGCGGTCGGTGGTTTCAAAGCCAGCAACCGTAATGTCGGCCTGTGGATATAGTTTTTGGGCGATGCGTCCGGTGATGGAATCCAGTTCCACACCATACAGACGGCTGTCAGCCATGCCAGAGGGCAGCATACCGAAAAAGTTGCCAATACCCATGGAAGGCTCCAAGATATTTCCAGACTGGAAGCCCATCTTTTCCACAGCATCATAGATGGCGCGAATTACCACCGGAGAGGTATAGTGGGCATTCAGAGTGGAAGCGCGGGCGGCGGCATACTCCTCTTCGGTGAGCAACCCTTTCAGTTGGGTGTACTCGGCAGACCAGTTTTCCTTGTTGGGGTCAAAGACATCTGCAAGACCGCCCCAGCCTACATACTGTGAAAGCACCTGCTGCTCCTCGGCGGTGGCACCGCGATGCTCCTGCTCCAAAGTGCGCAAGGTCTGGATGGCTTCAATATTGCGGGCGAATTTCTGCTTGGGGCCTCCGACACCCAAATTATCATCTGTAATGTGAAAATTTCCCGCAGCTTCCGGCACAGGTTCAGCGTTCAGGGCTTCATTTGCGGCAGCAGCATTCGGAAAAGTCTGCCATTCACCATTGACTTCTGTGGAGATAGGCAGTTTATCCAATTCTTCATCGGGCGTAGGCTCATCCTGCCGCAGACCGTCCTCAAACTGCTGCTTGTTGATTACCTCGTTATCCCATGACTGCCCATGCGCACTGGTGTCGATGCGCACATCGGTTTCACCCACATAGCCGATTTTGCCCTCAATGGTTCGGGTGGGCAGGTCAACAACAACTTCGTCACCGACCTTGTAATCGGCATTTTTTTCAGGGGCAACCTCAACAAGTTCGTTCTGCTGCTGTTCATACAGTTCTCGGATATGGGGCAAACTCTCGCTTCGGAAGATGGGCTGTCCGCTGTTGGTCAAGTCCATGTCCTGCAAGCTGACGGATTTGAACATGAAGTTGACATGGTCTACACGGAAGTTCCGGTCATCCAGTCTGATAATGCTGCCAATCGGCAGATAATCTTCCTCCCGCAGATATTTTGTCTGGTGGTGGGTGCCATCTTCGCCCTGTCCGGCCAGATAGAGGCTGTTGCCCTCAGCCCACAGCTTCTGCGATTTTGCTACCCACTCTCCACGCAAAAAGCCAGTCACCTTGACTTTTCCCAGCGCATTTTCCTGCGACAGCAAATTAGAGCGCAAAACTTCCTTTACAGTGACTGCATCTTTGTCATAGAACAGAAAATATCCGCCCAGTTCAAAGCCAATCAGGGTATTGGGATACTGTTCTTTCAGGGCGTTGTATTCGGCAGCGACATCACCATCCAGCAGCGGGAGCTGGCGTTCCGCTTCCTGCACGACGGCACGATGCTCTTTTTCTTTATCGGTCAGGTAGCGGTCAGACTGAATCATCAGGTCGATGTATTTCTCGACCTGTGTCCAGCTTAACGTGAATTTCTGATGATCCGGGTAATGGTCAAATTCAAGTCCTTTCCCATCATGATTTACAAAACCGCTGCTGCCGTCCAGAAAGTTGTGAGAATGTCCACCGATGCCGTACTCATGTGCCAGTGCTTTGGCGCGGAGTTTGCGGTTAGGCTGCGTCTGGTACAGTTCGATGATCCGTTGCTTGCCATCCTGGAAACCGGAACCATGCTTGCGCAGTTCGTTTTCAATTTCAGCCTGTGACAAAACAAAAGCGGAGGGCGATTTTTCGCTCTCCGCTCGGTCAATATGTTCGATTTGTTGGGCTTCGATGGGGATGACGGCATCCAGAAGACTTAGCTGTAGATCAGTTCCGTCCGAATCACTTCCTCGACCTGCTCCCGCAGGCTGTTCATGTGCTGCACCCACGCTATCTGGTTCTTCTCTTTGTCCGGTGCCGGGTTCTTCGCCAGCAGATCGACTATCATCTGCTCCTTCATTGCTGCTGCGGTCTGCTCCAGTTCGGTCAGAGTCGGGTACAGGCTCCCGTTCAGGAGCATCGTGTGGTACAGCACCGGGTGCTGCTGTTTCAGAAAGTTCAGGCGCATCCTGCCGTACTTGCCCAGCGGGGTCTTTGGCTGATGCAGGGTCAGGTTCGGGAGAAGATAATCCCCGGTCTGCGTGTAACTCAGATTGCTGCTCATATTCATGCTGGCTCCTTTCATTGTTTCGGCGGCGGATGGTCGTTTTGACTGCCCGCTCTACGGTGCGCAGGACTTCGCGGCTGATGTCGCTGACTGCGGCACCGAGTGTGTAGACAGTGTCCGGGGTTGAGAAATTGTAGATTGCCTGAAAATCGTCCTTGTCGAACCAGCCTGTCGGCTCATAACCACAACGTTCCAGCAGCGTGTAGGTGACGCTGATGGCGGCAGCGGACTTGAACTGCATCTCCACCCCGGCTTCATCATAATCCATCAGAAGCGAACCGTCAACGATGGCGAGAATGTCACCACTGTTGTTGTCCCAGTAATCTGCCACCAGTTTCCCGGCAACATCCGCAAGCTGCTGGCTGACACGCTCTCCGCTGATGCCGTAGGTGGCAGCGAGCATTTCTGAAACCGGCTGCACCAAATCGGGACCGAGCTGCCACACCTCCGGGTCACGGGAATTGCGGCGCACCCCGGTGTCCGACACATCGAAAACGTAGTGCAGGCGCGGGAATCCGCTGGATTCGTCCAGCAAGGCGATGCCCTTAGAGCCACGCCTGACATAGCGGTTCATCCGGTTGCGCCAAATGTCAAATTCGGCGCAGGCGGTGGCATCGGGCCGCTGAGCGTAGATCATAAGCTGGTCGGCAAAGGGGTACTTGTACAGCCGGGATGCGGTGGTCAGGTAATCCGTCCAGCTTTCCCAGTACCGGGTCAAGCCGTTTGCCGTGCGCTGGGCAAGGGCAAGGTATTCTTCGGTTTTGCTTGGCATTTTTGCCTCCTTCTTCAGATTTTAGGGTATAAAAATAGCGGGCAACCGTTTTTGGGTTGCCCGCCAAGGGTATATAATAATTGGGTTATCGTCGACTTTGAAGTTTTGATGATGAATGTCTATTTTTCATCGCTTTCGGGCGGACGAACATAACGTAACATTTTTCTTTCACAGGCACCAAATTCCAAATAGTTGTTTTTTGCCTCGTTTAGAGTTATTCCATGATTCAAGTCACTGGGGTCGCTATCAGAAGTAATAAACGGGTCATTCTCCCAAAAGCAAACTGGGCAAATGTACCCACAATCTTCCTTTGGTGGAACATTATAAGTAAAACATTCGCAGCATGGACATTGATACTTTTTCAAATAGATGCACCCCCGCAAGCACCGACTTGTCAATTTGTATATGGCTCTGTGTCTTTTCCGTCGTATACAATTACTTTAATGTTGGTGGCTGCATCAACATCCGCATGAATACCTACGGTATATTCTTTGTCCGTAACATTCGCAAAAGAGTAGCAGCCTCCCGCAGAAATATTGCCAGATACGATTTCCTGTTCGCCTTCGCAGAGCAAATGCACCACAATTTCAAAATCATTCCTATTCTGAATCGTCAGTGTGCCCGTTTTGGATGAAACCTTTACATTAGAATAAGTGATTACATATTGGGCAGATGTTGATTTTTCTGTACAAGACACAGAGCAATCCCATTGGATTGCAGCCTTCGCATTTCTGTAGGATTCCGAAGATCTATACGCCGAAATTATAATGATTGCGGCTACGGCAAAGACGCTCACGATAATGAACACTATTGGTGCTTTTTTCTTCATAGTCTTTATCTCCAAAATTTCCAATTCATTGAGTTGAGCATATTACATACGCGAACACTCCAAACCTACAGCTCAGTTTCCACCGCAAGCTGCTCCTGCTTCTCTTTTTCATCAGCGATTTGGACATCAACATCTTCGCGCATCTTTTTCAGAAGTGCAAGGACTCGCTTGATTTGGCTCTTGGTGTTTTCCACTCTGCTCTGCGCCTGATTGATGTGATCCAGAACTGCCCAGTCTGCAAAGAGGCCATCAAAGAAGAAATCTGCGAATTTCAAAAAACTGTCTACCGCAACCTGAAGGTCTGCGGTGATCTCAACATCGGCAAGCTCAGTTTTGAACCGTCGCAGTTCCACTTGAAGCTGTTCGATTTGTTTCTGCGCATCGTCCAGTTCCTCATACTTGGCAAGATCGGCCATCAAACCGCCGCCCATTACGTCCCATGTACTCCAGCCCTCGGCATTGTCGAGGGTTTCGAGAACTTCATTGACCGTGTGCAAGGCAGTCTTTCCGGCGTTGATGGCTTCCAGCAGCTCCCACTTTTGGACTTTCAGTGCGGCAATGCGGCTTTCGCTTTCCGCAATCTGCTGTGCGGCAGGGTGGGCAGAGGCTTTGATGCTTTTGATTTTTTCGGAAAGAGCAGCTTGATACTGACTTTCGCAATCGGACAGCCGTGCCAGTCTATTTTGAATCTGCTCCAAGTCGGCATCAACGGAAGAAAGATCATGGAGAGCCGCATCGTACTTGACGCGGGCTGCATAGGCTTCCTGCCGTTCTTTGTCCAGCTTTTCATCCATTTTTCCAATCACTTGATAGAAAAATGCGGCAAGGCTGTGTCCCTCCAGACGGTCCACATCAGCCTGCTCTGCCAGCTTGGATTTTTCCAGCTTTTTCAGGCGATCAGCAAGCGTATCTCTCTGGGCGGTCAGTTCTTTCTGTTTTGCTTCGCAGCTTTTCTTTTCAGCGACCTGCTGCCAAAGCTCTTTCAACGTAGAATCACTCATATGGAATGTCCTTTCCCGGCATTACGTTTCTTCGTTCAGAAGCTGGTTCAAAAAATGCTGCCGATTATTTACAAATGTTTTGGTGATAACGTAGCTGTCCGTATCTTCATACTGACAAGGATGAATCGTGCCATTGTCGAAGCTAAAAATCTCAGCATCAGGCATTCCGAGGAGAATGGGTGAATGTGATACGATAATGAATTGCGCCCCTTCTTGGGCACACCGATAAATGTTGATCAGTAACGTGAGCTGCCGCTGCGGGGATAAAGCGGCTTCCGGCTCGTCAAAAATATAGACTCCATCTGCACCCATGTAGTCCTGCGCAATGGCGAGGAAACTTTCACCGTGTGATTTTTGGTGATAGCCTTTGGAGGGATGATCGTCATCGGAATAGTCGATTTCCTTGGTGGCTACATTATAGAAACTCTCTGCTCGGAGAAAATACCCGAACTTTGGTCTGCGATACCCCTTGGAAATCGTCATAGCCTCACATAGTTCCGAATGGGAGTTGTATGTGGAAAATGAATAGTTCTTCGTTCCACCCTCTGCGTTGAAGCCGTAAGCAACAGCGATTGCTTCCAGAAGCGTAGATTTTCCACTTCCATTTTCGCCAACAAAGAACGTAATGGGCTTATGGAATGTAAAAGTGTCGATTCCACTGATGGCAGGAATCTGACGAACATAATTGTATGGGCGAACTCTGTTCCAGTCGATGGTCAGCCCTTGGATAAACAAATCGTTCATACAGCACTCCATACTATATAATGTAAGAAACACTTAGCTCCGCTCAAACCCAAGATAGCGGGTGCCCTGAAAACTCAGCTTTCCGATGTCGCCCTGCACGAGCAGACCATAATCACTTCCGTCCACTTCAAATTCCATCCGGTCGCCGCTCTCCACCTGAAAAGTCACATAGTACGATGTAAATGTGCTAGTGTCGTATCCGTGCGCACCGGACATATCTCCGGCATTGGCACTGCTGGAATGCGAAACATCGGTGCGCTTTGCTACCACTGTTGCCGGAACGGTAAGCCGCGGCGAGTGGTTGTTTTTGTTCCATGTGCGGAGATTTGAAATTAGAGCAAAGAAAAACATTCCAATAAAAAGCAGGAACAGGATTGGGAAAATGAAGCTGAATATAGCGTCAAACCATCCAAAAAACATTTTACTCCTCCAAAATTTCTTCCAGCAGGTCTTTTACATCGTTCAGAAAAGATTCTTCTCCGAGGGTGTTCACCTTGAAGAACACCGCTTGACTGCCTCCTGCGGTGATGGCAGACAGCCGAACCGGACTGTCCGCATTCTGGAACATGGTCAGAGTCAGACTCAGGCGGTTGCCGCCCATCATGCTGTACCGTTCAAACACCCGGACACTGCACCGAGCATCGCCCTCTTTGAAATCACTGCCTGCCTCCAAATCTGCAGACCAACTGCTGTCTGGAATTTCATTTTCCAGCTTCCGAAGCAACTTGTCAAAGTTTTTGTTTCGGATGGTCTTTTCAAAGATTGCCATAATGGTTCCTCCGTTCTGACAATAAAATTCAGTCCCTTAATCTTGATACGAGCAGAGCCACGGGAAAATTGCGGAGAAATCGCTTGAAGAGAGGAATTTTGTCTGATTTGATTATAGCATATCTTTTGGAAGAACAAAATACTTTATGTACGCCGCCCGCAGGCGGCAAAAATCAGTCCGGGGGAAATTCCAGTTCGGCAAACTCCGCATCGGTCAGCAGCTTCAGCTTTTCGATAACCCCCTCCGACAGTTCCCGCAGGGCAGTTTCATCGGGCATCAGGTAGCACTGCATGAGCCGCAGTTCGTGGACAAGCCCCATCCGGGTGCCGGTGTTGTAGAGCATCATCAGCATCAGTTCCTCATGGTTAAAGTTCATGTTCAGCCCTCACTTTCCGGCATACCGTGGGATTGCACTCCGGGGCATCGCACTTTTCCTTTAGATTCATCAGCACCGAAGGGCGTTCCGGCTGCTTGTCCAGAAACCCCGGCAGTTCCTTGAAGCCGATGCTGTCCACATAATGCACAGATATCTCGCCATTGCGTTTGAGTGCAATCACATCGCTGACGGACAGGCTGTGCCCCTCAAAATCCTGCGGACGGGAGAGGTTGAACATCTGAAACAGTTCTTCCAGAACCTCGTTGTCCGGCACATCCTGCCACATGGTGGGCAAATCAGCATAGTAGGTGACCTCATAATGCTCCGGGTCTGGCGTTTTGCCCCGACGATGCAGTTCCCGCATGGAAGCAAATCTTTCATCGAGGTTTTTTTCGTCATGCCGCAGCTGCATCACCATATAAACATCGCACCCTGCGTTCAGAAACTTCTGCGGGATGTCCGTCATGGGTTCACCGTCAAAATTCTGATCCCATTTTTGCTGCATCGTCCACCTCACAGTTCCGGTGCAGAACGTGCAGAGGATTTTGGCGCAGACGTATCACTTGCCAGTTCTGCCAGCTTTTCCAGTGTGGAAGGGCGATGGTCTGCACTCAGTTCCTCGGCTTCCGCAACTTTATCCATGACGGCATCGTAGTCCTGCAACAGCCGCCGCCCCTTTTCCATGTGGTGTGCTTCCAGAATCTGCTCACGGGCTTCCTGAATGGTCAGTTCCGGGGCATCCAATTGCCCGCCGTCCATCACGGAAAAATCGCTGTGGTAAATGGTGTAGTCCCATCCATCCTCACAGGACTGGATGGCAAGATAACCTTTGCCACCCAGTTCCCATGCGGCCTGCTCGTCCTGTGTCTGAATTTCGGGGTAGAAGTCAGCATGGTTCCGCTCCATGACCTCGGCAAACTGGCAGATGTGGAACACATTGCCCAGACCGCCCATGTCAAAGTGATAATCATCCAGATGTTCCACCCGTGCCGTAAAACTGCGCCCATCCGGGTAATCCACCTGAATCAC
>NZ_QULS01000021.1:0-2191 GCF_003482185.1 Faecalibacterium sp. OM04-11BH | reverse complement strand
TCCGGGTAATCCACCTGAATCACGCCGCCATCTGGAATGCGATAGAGGTCATCATAGTGGCTGTTGATGAGACGAATATCCTTCGGCAGCGTTTCCGGCTCCCAGATGCGCCGTCTGCCGATGCCCGCCTGCGGGATGTTTTCGAGGATCTGTACGCTTTCCTGTTGGATGACCTTGCGGTCATCGTCCGAAAGTTCAAACAGATACCAGTTCCGGGCGGCAGAAATGGCGTTCCTGCCATCGGGCGGCAGGTTCTTTTCCGAGATCTGCCCGCTTTCCAGCGGCTCACCAGTTACCTTGTTGTAGGTGGCAAAGCCGACTCCTGCACCGTTTTCCCGGAGGTGGAGATAGCGTTCATCGTTGATAAGGTAAACCGCTTCTTTTTTCTGCTCCATCAGCAACCACCCTCAAATTCCAGAGAAAACTTGCTGCGGCCATCCGCCTCGGTGCCCAACAGCACGGTTGCATTGTAGGTCTTGCCCTTGGCGCTCTTGCAGTCCTTCAGCCTGACACGGCCATCCCGCAGCAGCTTGTCCGCCATTCGGCCATCCAAACGCTTGCCCAGACGCTTGAAGAACGCATTGTCCTTCCACAGCACGAAGCGGCACTCCCGGTTCTCACAGAACCATCCCTTCTCACGCTCCACGACAGGCTTGCCACAGTTCGGGCAGATACCAATAATCTTGTTTTTCATAAGTGCATTCGCTCCCTTCGCAGCCTCGGTGGTTTTTACCAGCGAGGAGATCATTTCCTTGATTTCATTCATAAATGTTTCCGGCTCCATTTCGCTGCGCTCGATTTGTAGCAGCTTTGCTTCCCAATCAGCGGTCATTTCCGGGGATTGAATTTCTTCGGGCATCACGGTAATCAATGCCTTGCCCTTGTCGGTGGGCAGCAGCACCTTGGTTTTCTTGTTGCCCTTGCGTTCCAGAAAGCCCTTCTGCACCAGTTTTTCAATGGTGGCAGCTCTGGTTGCCGGAGTACCGATGCCCTGACGCTCCACGCCCTCCGGCATACTGTCCGCACCCGCCGCCTGCATAGCTGACAGGAGGGTATCTTCCGTGTAGGATTTTGGCGGGGATGTTTGCCCCTCTTTCAGTTCGGCACTGGTAACGCTGCACTGGCTCTGCTCTTGCACATCCGGCAGAACTGCCGATTCTTTCTGCTTGCCAAGCAGTTCGCCCAGCATTTTCCGCTCCATGGTTTTCCATCCTTCGGACAGCACCACCTTGCCCTTTGCGGAGAACTCCTCCCCGGCACAGATGGTAGTGAGCGTGGTTTCTGCATAGCGGTGCGGTTCACCTACGGCGCAGAGCAGCCGTGCGGCAATCAGCCGCAAGACATTCCGCTCCCCGGCAGGGAGGGCGGCAAGGTCTGCGTTTGCCATGCTTTTCGTGGGCAGCAGTGCATGGTGGTCGGTGACCTTGCTGCCGTTGATGACCTGCTGCACATGGATGGAAAACGGTTCCTCCACGGCAAACGCCTTTCCCACATCCGTCGCCAGCCCCGGAAGGGATGCCGCCATATCCTCCGTCAAAAAGCGGCTGTCCGTGCGGGGGTAGGTGATGAGCCGTTTTTCGTAAAGGCTTTGGGCATAATCAAAGGTCTGCTGTGCCGTAAATCCAAACAGACGGTTTGCATCCCGCTGCAATGCGGTAAGGTCATAGAGCTGCGGCGGGCTTTCGGATTTCTCCTTGCGTTCCATCTTCTGTACCGTGACACGCCCCTCCTTTCGGCATTTGGAAAGCAGCAGTTCGGCATCCGCTTTCTGGGCAAACCGCTTGCTGGATGCGGTGCCGCCGTCCGCAAGGGTCAGGGCAACCGTGTAGAATTTCTCCGGCACAAAGGCGGCAATGGCGGCTTCCCGCACCACCGTCATAGCAAGCACCGGGGTCATAACACGCCCCACCGCCAGCGGTTGACCGTACAGACACGAAAAAAGCCGGGACGCATTGATGCCGACCATCCAGTCGGCGCGTTCCCGGCAGAGTGCTGCGTTGTACAGCGCATCGTATTCAGTTGACGGTTTGAGGTGGGCAAAGCCTTCCCGGATGGCAGATTCCTCCATGCTGGACAGCCACAGACGGGAAAAGGGCTTTTTGCACCCAGCCTGCTGGTACACCAAGCGGAAGATCAGTTCTCCCTCCCGGCCGGAATCTGTAGGATAGTTCTCGGAGGTGACTTTTCTGAC
>NZ_QULS01000020.1:0-28997 GCF_003482185.1 Faecalibacterium sp. OM04-11BH | reverse complement strand
GGCATCACCAATATGCTGAACGCTATCCAGATGGGCATTCTGACCAGCTCCACCAAGGAACGGCTGGAAGCTCTGGAAGATCAGCGAAAAGAACTGCAAGCCCGCATTGCAGAGGAACGGCTGGCTAAGCCAAAGATGAAAGAGGAGTTCGTCCGGTTTTGGCTGCTTCGCTTCCGCAAGCTGGATATGACCCAGCCGGAGCAGCGGCAGGCACTGGTGGACACCTTCATCAATGACATCTATCTCTACGATGATAAGGTACTTATTACCTTTAATTATAAGGAAGGTACAGAAACGGTCGCTTTCGGGGAAGCCGTAAAAGCGGAGAAAAGTTCGGATATGAGTGCGCGAGGTGCACCAAACTTTGAACGTAAAATCGTAAGATTTAGCGTTCTTTCTTTATGTAGGAAAGCGGCTGCACACTTTCTGCACACCGTTTGCACATTTGCCCGAATCAGGGGCTTTTCTGCGCAAGGTTTGCACAGCCTGCTTTCCTTTGCATAAAAAGAAGAGAAGTTAGGCGAACAAGGCTCTCGTCAACTCTCTGCGTTCATCTGCGTCCATCAGCCGGATGGCTTCAAGGATATCCTTACCGGAGATTTTTGTTGCCGCCGGCTTTTCGTTTTGTCGGGGCTGAGGTGCTGTCGGAGTAAGGTCTTGGGAATAGAAGTTCGCTTCGATCTTCTCGGTCAGCTCCAGACGGGGCTTGTCCTGCGTGTGGGCGTAGGTGTCCATCAGGACAGATGCGGTGGCGTGACCTGTATTGCCCTGCACCGACTTGAAGTCGCCGTCCGACTGCAACAGCTGATAGGTGGCACTGGAATGCCGCAGACCGTGGAACACGATCTGCTCAAACTCCAGGTGCTCGGCTCTCCACAGACGGTACCATTTCGTCAGCAACTCCGGTGCGATGGGCAAGCCGTCCGGGAGCCGGAACAGCTGCCCGCAGTTGCTGTACTTCTCCGGGGCGTTCTGCTCGTCCTGTTTGAGCTTTTCAAGCCATGCCAGAAGTTCCTCTTTCAGAGGTTTGGTCATATACAGGATACGACTTGACTTCTTGGTCTTGGGCTTTTTCAGGATGAGAGAGGACTTACTCCCTCACGCCTGTCTGGGAAGGTGTGGTAGACCTGCTTGGGGTCGAGCTTTTCCAGAGCGTCCTTGTTGGCTCGCTGCATGGTCTTACTGACCGAGATAGTACCACGCCCATCGGCGGCATCAAAGTCCAGATCACTCGGCTGCAAGCCGAGAATTTCGCCCTCACGGAGCGAAAGGATCATGCTCATGTGCACCGCCAGATGCAGGGCAGGGTTCTCGATGGTCTGCAAGGCTGCCAGCATGGTTTTCTCGTCCCAGATGGTACGCTCCTCAATGTTGATCTTGGGCGCATCACGGGGCAGGGGAATCTTGTGGATCAAGTCCCATTCCACCGCATAGGAAAATGCGGTCTTGAGCAGCGTGTGGACTTCGTGGATAGAGGTGCTGGACAGCAGCCGCTTCTTCTGCTTCTTGGACAGGTCCTGCTTCACACCGTGCACATACTGCCCGCAGGGGGTCTTGGCAAGGGTGGAATAGAACTTCTCAATGTCGTAGGTTCGCAGTTCCTGCACCTTCCGTTTCCCGATATACGGCACGATAAGATTCTGCACCATCGCCACAGACTGGGTGTAGGTCTTGGGAGACCATTTGTGCTTGGTGGACTGAATCGGGATCCATTTGTACAGCATCTCCTCCACCGTCATGGTGTCGGGGACAAGGAACGTGCCGTCCAGCAGCTCTTTCTCGACCGTGATTTTTCGCTCCTGCGCCTCCTTTTTGGTCTTGAAACTCTCCCATCCCTCGCATGGCTTGCCGGAATGGTCTTTGTACTTGTAACGGACGGAGTAGGAATCTCCGCGCTTCATGATAGATGCCATAGATTACCTCCCTCAGACCGCTGCAAACCAGTTGTCGAAGCTCTGCTTGTTCACCCGGATGCTGGTGCCGATGCGCAGCACCCGGAAATCCTTCGTGGTGTTGCACAGGTTGTACGCAGCGCGGGGAGAAATCGCCAAAAGCTGGGCAATCTCTTCAACCCGGTAAACAAGGGGTTCGAGTTTGGCTGCTTTGGTCTGGTCAGAAGATTCAATGGCAGGGGATTTAGACACCTCTATTGTAGCGAGGTTCGAGTCCATTTGCAAGGATTTATTCGTATAATCTTTATATTTCACATCTTCGGTCATGTCAGGCCGATTCATATTCATAGGCAGACCTCCAATTCCTTGTAACCGAACGCCTGTAACCGTGCAGGAAAACTCTCTTTTTCTGCACGCAGGGCATCCGGTGGGCTTTATACTTTTTCTTCTCTTTTTAAGGTTACATGGTTACAGAAAGCGGAAAACGCAGCAATCATGCGGTTTTTGCGCTGTAACTGCAGCGTAACCAAACCTGTAACTGACCGTGTAACCGCTATCCATCAGAAGGGAAAGCCCAGTTGTTGGGCTTCCACATCCGTTATTTCGGAGAAATTTTCAGCCCCGGTTTCGGGGCTGGTTACGCGCTCCCAGCCTTTCTGAACGCCGTACTTCGGGTAACGCTTGGCGGTCTTGTGAGCCTGCCAGCCTTGGATATCGCCGCGCGAAATGCCGGTGTTCATGATCTCGCAGATAGCGCGGGTCTCCCACTCTGCCGGGATATTGGTGTTGCCCAGTGCTTCCGCATAGAGTTGTTTGGAACACACCCGGTCACCCGTGTAGTCCTCCAGAAAGGCATAGATCATGCCCGCCTGCGCATCCTCCTGCATGAAGTCCTGCTGATGGGCTTGCAGCGTTTCCTGCATGGCGGGGCTGAACGCCAGCTTGTAATTACCGCTGTTGTAGATGGTCATGGCTTCTGCCCAAAGCTGGTCGATATAGGCACGGGATTCCTCCTCGTTGTCCAGAATGTGAACTTCGGCCAGTTCCGCGTCCACCGGGATGGGAATAAAGCGGCGGTTGCCCGTGCGGTCACGGGGCAAAAAATCCTGCCGGTTGGTCGTGCCAGCAAAAACACACTGGCGCAGACGGTCGGCAGGATGTGTTTCGTAGGGGACTTTATAGGTCTCCTTCTGCTTGCTGAGAAAGCTCTTGATCTCCTCGATGCTTTTGGCATTGGCGGTGGCGATCATCTCCGACATTTCAATGATCCAGTGCCCTTGCAGCTTGCGGTACACGTTGTCATCATCCAGCCGCCGCAGGTCATCCGAGAACCACTCGTCCTTAACGGCCAGCAGACGGAAGAAGGTGGACTTCCCCGGGTCTCGCCTGTCGGCTCGGTCGGTGCTTCAAAATGCCTGCAGCATTTTGAGGTCGCCACTGGCGACCCGCACCCTTGCCCGCCCACCAGACAGAGCATGGTCTCAAACTTACATCCCGGCTGGAACACGCGCTTAATGGCTCCCAGCAGGAAGATCTTCATGGCTTCGCAAGTGTACTCGTCCTCCGCAGCACCGAGGAAGTGGTGCAGGACATGGGCTATCCGTTCGGTCCCATCCCATTGCAGGCCGTTCAGGTAATCCCGGATGGGATGATAACGGTTCTCGTTGGCAACAATGCGGATGGCGGATTCGATCTTCTTTTCGCTGGAAATGCCGTACTTCTCCATTCTCCGCAGGATATACTTCATATCGGTGTCGTTCAGGGTCTTGCCGGAGCGAGGCCACCCCACAGGCTTTACGATGTCGATGCGCTCACTCAACAAGTTCAGCCGGATGGCATCGGCAAGCACATGGTCATTCTGCAAAATCGTGATACAGTTCTGGATCGTCCGCTGAATTTCGCCATTGGAGTGCTTGGTCAGCATTTCTTTCACATCGGCAACGGTTCGGGGAGCACATTCTTCTTGATTGACTTCTTTGCTCAATAAACATCACCTCGTGTTTCTGATTTTTCGGCGGTAGGCGGTGCAGATGGCTTCCGCTGTGCCTGTTCTGCCTGCAAGCGATTCAGCAGTTGCAGAACGGAATCCCGTGCTTTCTCCTTGACCTGTTCTTTGCCTTTCTGCCGAACTTCCGGCTTCAGCAGCTTCTCTTGCAGACGTGTAGCGGTGGTCTGCATAGTCTTGAGGAACTTGTCCAGCACGGTGTCCAACCGATGGGCGGCGTACTCTCTCGTGGCCTGCGGAGCTTTGCGTTCCGGGGACAGCACCCACTTCTTCGTGTCCTCGATCATCCGCATATCCTCTTTCCGAGTTTCGGTGTGTACCACGTCCGTCACGACCTCCACCGCCTTGTCATAGGCCGCAGCCGAAACATTTTCCAGCAGGGTCTCCATATCCGAAACTTTCAGGGTCAGCTCGTCCAGCTTGCTCTGCTGGGAGGCAATCTGCTCCTTTTGCTTGGCAAGGATGAAGTCCTGCTTTTCCAGATATTTGCGGTTGCCGTACTCCGCTTCTTCCTCCAAATCCAGCCCATGACGTTTGGCGATTTCAAACAGCATCTTCCGGCAGGTTGCATCAAAGGAGATTTTGCGTTTTTTGCGGCGGCTGAGAGGCTTATTCGGGTCGGGCAAGTTGAAGCCCAACGCTTCCAGTGCCTTTTCCTGCTGAGGAGCGATCTCGCCATACCGGTTCTCGCAGTCGAATACATGACGCTCGTGGATATGAGGTGTACTTTCGTCCAAATGCAGCGCCCAGTCCAGCACATGAACGTGTTCGCCAAACTTGGCCTTGAACTCGTCAATGAACTCGGTGACGATGTTCAGCAAGTCCTCTGCGGAAGCGTGTTCATCCAGCGTCCCAAGCTGGTAGATAGTTTCCTCTGGGCAGGTCTTGCGGCTGGACAGTAGGTCGGGAATGCTGCGGTTTCGTCCGTGTGCCGAATTTTGGCGTTGCGCTCGTTCTGGCTTTCCACAAAAGCTGTGTAGTGGGTTTCGTAGAACTGCCGTTCTACGTCCGAGAAGGTTGTCGCCAGATCGTCCGGGTCTTGCGGATCGAGAGCCGAACGGAAGCCGTGGAAGTAGTCCCAGTAGATATTGCTCTTGGCTCGTTCCGGGTCGATGTGTTCACTGTTGGCAAGGTTGAAACTGCGGTCGTTGTGCTTTGGGTTGTAAGTGCCGTGGGTTCCGGCTCGTCCGTTGTGTCGTGTTAATTTCAGATAGACATCCCTCCGTTTCAACAGCTTGGCGTGGAAAAACGCAGCAGCGAAGCTGCTGGATCTGCCGCTGTTTTGCGCCAGATAATACCCAGTAGGATATGACGCACAGCATCATATCACTGGGCAAGGCGTTCCCCCTTGACTCCCTTCAACGGGCCATTTTGGCCCGTTGATTTTGGCAAGCTGGCGGGCAAAGATTTGCGAATCCCTGCCCACAGCTCGTCCGGCTTTTTCAGTGGGCCATTTTGACCCACTGATTCTGTTACGGTCAGAATCAGGTTGTCATCTTGGCAACCTGATTTTCAACGACCTTGAGGCGTTACAGGTAGAATCAAGTGCTCATTTTGATCACCTGATTTTTACGGAGTGGGCGCGACGCGTAACAGATAAAACCGAAGTTCTCAAAATGATAACGCCGGTGGCTTCGTTGCAGATGAAATCAAGTTATCATTTTGACAACCTGATTTTGATACGGCTACAATCAAGTTCCCAAAGTGGGAACTTGATTCGGCAGGAGTTACAAATCAAGTTACGGAAAGCGTAACCTGATTTCAGATGACAGCCCAAATTCCCACTTTGGGGATTTGGGAGTAAGCGATTAGGCGTTACGGTAAAGTGGTACTTCCCAGAATGGGAAGCACCACTTTACGGGATAAAAGCGAGCGTGGATAAGGAACTTGACAAACTTTGTCAAGTTCCTAAAAGAGAAGTGTGTGCGATTGTTTTACGCTGGCGGTAGCCTTTCTGCCGACAGGCATTGCTGCAATATCTGGCATCTGCCCGAATCGGTAAGAACTGCTCCCCGCAGCAAGCGCAGGTATACTTTCCTCGCTCAACGCGCTTTTTAAGGCTTTTCCGCAGATTCAGCATCTTGTGACCGCAAGTCTGGAAGCTGCAATATTTTCGGTTCCGGGTCTAGGTGTAGATGACCTTGCGGCAGTATTCACACTGGATTCTGCGCACACTGGGGTCGCCATCAATGAAATATTCCATCAGCGTGTCCTGATTTTCACGTTCCCATTGTTCTGTTGTCATAGGCATCCTCCTTTGGCTGTTACGGATATGTGGTGGTTACCAAAATGGGAACCACCACTTTTACACAATAAAGCGTTACGATTGTCTGGTTGGTGATCAAAATGATCACCAACTAAACCTTCTCTGTTATGGCTGAGTGGTAAGTTACGGTTTTCGTAACCCACCATTTTTCACCGTGGCTTGACAAAATGTCAAGTCGAGGTTAAGTGTAATACGAACAGAATCAATGTAGACATTTTGTCCACATTGATTTCTCCTGCCCCAACGAGTAGATAAACGTCCGTTTCGCCTCATGTGCTCATTTTGAACACATGAGGTGAGTGGATGGCAGTTGCCGTTCTCCCTGCATGGTTTTCCTGCCCCCTCTCGGCGGCGTTTTCCGGCTCTCCCTTGCGGGGTCATCGCCGTGTATCCCATGCAGACGGTCATGCGGTTTTCAAGGTGCGGTGCTGGATTTGGCAATAAAAAATCGCCACACAACAACCTGAACCTGACCATCCCTTCCGGGATAGCCTTGGTTCGGGTTCGTTATGTAGCGATAAGAAAGTTAAAAACTTGCTCCGGCTCCTTCGGGAGCCGAGCTGGAACTCTAAGATAAATATGTTATATTAAATTGTTGGGATAGGTTACCACAAAAATCGAGCCATGTCAACAAAAAGTTTTGAGAACACGCTACTTTCGGCAGCTTGCAAGAAAAAGAAAGGGGAACTTTGGCAAAAAGAGAGAGGACTGGACGGTGCCAGCCCTCTTGACAAGTTTT
This sequence comes from Faecalibacterium sp. OM04-11BH, assembly GCF_003482185.1. Lineage (NCBI taxonomy): Bacteria > Bacillati > Bacillota > Clostridia > Eubacteriales > Oscillospiraceae > Faecalibacterium > Faecalibacterium sp. OM04-11BH. Next base: position 22,095 of record NZ_QULS01000020.1, on the reverse strand, counting down.
TTAAATCAGAAACAGGTTATCGTACCATGCTCTCAAACCGTTTCTGCAAGCGTTCAAACGTTTCGTCATCCACGGTCAGAAAGGTTCGCAGCGACCGCAAATTCAAACGGTGATTCGGCAGGAGCTTCAATTCGGTATGTTGAACATCTGATGCATCTGTGAACACTGGCCGACCGCATAGTATTATTCTACTTTTATCATACGATAGCCCACACCAATATGTGTTTGGATGTATTGCGGGGACTCCTCTGTTGGCTCCAGCTTTTTCCGCAGTGTTGCCATAAATACCCGCAGGGAAGCCACATCGTTATCCCAACTGCGGCCCCAGATATTTTGTGTGATAAAGGTATGGGTCAGTACCTTGCCGACATTCTTGGACAGCAGACACAACAGCTTATACTCCATGGGTGTCAGGTGAAGTTCGTTTTCATCCAGATAAGCGCATCCCCCGGCATAATCCACTTTCAACTTACCATTCACAAATACAGAACTGGCAGTAAACATCTCTGCCGTCATCAAAGAGAGTCTTCGCTGCGTCACCCGAAGTCGAGCCAATAATTCTTCAACAGAAAAAGGTTTTGTCAGATAATCGTCAGCTCCGGCATCCAATGCATGAATCTTGTCATTATCTTCACTTCTGGCGCTAATTACAATGATGGGGGCATTGGACCAGGAGCGTACCGTTTGAATGACTTGAACGCCATCCATATCCGGTAAGCCCAAATCCAGCAAGATGATTTCAGGATTGTGCGATGTGGCCTCCATAATGGCTGTCGAGCCACTGGGCGCTACCACATAACGATAATCATTTGTTTTCAATGTGGTTGTAATGAGATTTCGTATAGATGGATCATCCTCAACCACTAATATCAAAGGTTTATTCATGAAGTTCTACCTTCCCGGCGGGTAATGTAAATGTGAACACAGTGCCATTTGGCTGATTGTCTGATACGGAAATCGTGCCGCCGTGGGCGGTCACAATGGACTTACAGAGGGACAGCCCCAATCCAAGGCTTCTGCGGCTGTCGACCACTTTATTGGCCCCACTATAAAACATATCAAAAATACGGGGTTTCTGCTCATCGGGAATCCCAGGGCCGTTGTCGGAAACGGAAACCGTGACCCATTGCTCTTTTTGATCGGTATGTATTTCAATTACTGAACCGACAGGGGTATATTTGATGGCGTTGTCAACCAAATTGATAATCACCTGAACGATCAGCTTCGCATCAATGTGGGCAAGGATAAAGTCTTTCCCGCTGGTCACACGAATGGTGTGTTCTTTACTCTTTCTGTTGATGTGCTTCAGTGCTTCAGAAACGACCTCATCCATGAGTTCGATACTCCGAGTTAGATTGACCTGTCCGCCCTCAATTCGTGTGACTGCCAACAGGTTTTCAACGAGATTAATCAGCCACATGGAATCGTCATAAATATCGGTAAAGGTCTGCTCCCGCAATGCATCATCCATCTTTTTATAATTTGCAAGCAAATTGTCTGCGCTGCCAGAAATCGCTGTCAAAGGGGTTCGAAGATCATGAGAGATTGCCCGCAGCAGGTTAGCACGAAGCTGTTCATTTTGCGCCAGAACAGCCGCTTCCTCTTTTTCTTTGGCGTTTTTGATGTTTTCAAGTGCCAAAGCGCACTCGCCCAGAATAGAGAGGAGTACGCTGTTTTCGAAAGAGTCCAGCGGAATACCGTTCACCGCAATACCAGCCACTCCATATACATGCTGGTTGACCCGAATCGCAAGGTATAAACACTTTGCACTGGATAATGTATCTGTTGTGGCACCGGCGTGTTTATTGTTTCGGAAGACCCAATCGGCGACTGCTTTCTCGTTCTCAGAAATTAAATCTTCCTGAATGCTATTAACAGCACGAAAAACGTTAGGGGTGGCAAGTTCTTTACCATCAGACAGGTAGACGACAATATCTTTTTTCAGCAGCTTCATGAGCTGCCCTGCCGTAGCGGTGATTACCGCATTCTCATCCTGCTCTTTTTGCAGAAGCTGGTTGGTTTCAAAAAGAATCTTTGTACGGTAAGCTGTATGGGCAGATTGTTTCGCATTTTCTTTCAGTCGGGTAGCGAGAGATCCGGAAAGCAGTGTTACTATAAACATAATGGTAAAGGTAACAATATAGTTCGGATCGTCAAAATGGAATGTCAGTCTCGGAGTGGTAAAAAAGAAATTGAAAACCAGCACACTGACAACCGAGGTCAGAATCCCGCACAGTCGGTTGGTTGTGATTACAGCGGCCACAAGTACGCCTAATATGTAAACTGCTATAATATTACTCTCCGTGAACCCAAAAGCGTCAAAGCCACAGCCAATCAGTGTAGCTACCAGCAATACGACTATACTTTTCAGAACATCACGCAGGGGCATCGCATCTGCCTGCGCCTTACGCTTTTTTTCCTGATAGCTGGTTCCTGTGCTGGCATCCGGTATCACATGAATATCCAGATTAGGTGCGCTGGAAATCAGGCGTTCCGTCAAGGTGGGCTTGCTGAAAATATTCTTTCGTGCAATGGTACTTCGTCCAATTACGATTTTTGAGATGCCGGAAAGACGGGCAAATTCCGCAATCTGATAAGGCACGTCATCGCCATAACTTGTCTCAATCGTAGCGCCAAGTTGCTGGGCCAGACGCTTATTATCCTGCAAACGCTTTTTATCATCGTCACTCATCGCCGCTGTATTTGGCGTTTCCACATAAAGAGCGGTAAATGTTCCCCGAAAGGCTCTTGCCATCCTTGCAGCAGTCCGAATGATTTTTGCGTTGGATGGCGACGAGGAAAGACATGCCAGAATGCGCTCGTCTGTATGGTAATCGCCTCGGCTCTGTACTCTGGCGCTTTCCGTCAGCAAGTTCACCCGGTCAGCGCACCGACGGAGGGCGATTTCCCGCAATGCGGTGAGATTTTCCAGCGTGAAAAAATTAACTGTTGCCCGCTGCGCCTGATCTTCCCGGTACACATTTCCACTTGCCAGTCGTTCCAGCAACTCCGCAGGCTCAATATCCACCAGTTCTACCTGATCTGCTTGATCAAAGGTGGAATCCGGAATGCGCTCCCGCACAAGAATTCCGGTGATAGAGGCCACTGTATCGTTGAGACTCTCGATATGTTGGACATTTACAGTCGTATAGACATCAATTCCAGTATTTAGCAGTTCCTGAATATCCTGATACCGCTTCGTGTGCCGACTGCTTTCGGCGTTGGTATGGGCCAACTCATCCACCAGTATGAGCTGGGGATTTCGCTTGAGCGCAGCATCAAGATCAAATTCACGAAGGGTCATTCCTTCGTAAGCAACTTGTTTCACAGGAAGCTGCTCCAAGCCGTCCAGAAGTGCCATCGTCTGGGGTCGGGCATGGGGTTCTATGTATCCAGCAACCACATCGATGCCACGCTCCTTAGCCTGATGAGCCGCCTGAAGCATGGCATAGGTCTTTCCGACACCTGCGGCATAACCGAAAAAGATTTTGAGTTTTCCGCTTTTCTTAGTGGATGCATCGTTACGGATCGCATGAAGAAGCTGATCCGGATCTTGTCTTGGCAGTTCCATTTTAATCCTCCTATCAAAGAAATCTTCCGACCGGAAATCATTGCAAAGGATGCGGCTATGGTAATACCCCCCATGCCTCCAATCTGAATCAGCAGTAAAATGACAAATTGGCCGAAGGCCGACCAGTATGTTGCCGTATTATGTATAATGAGCCCGGTTACACAAACTGCTGAGGTAGAAGTAAACAATGCATCCGATTTAACAGCACTACTCCCATAACTGCAATCCTCCTTTATACCCCTTTATGTGCCCTTAATTATAAATCAAAGGGAGTAAAAAAGGTAGAAGAGAATGCGTATCTGTATTAAGGCCGTCTAAAGATGCAGGACTTATTCTTTTTTATCACGAGCTTGTGCCAGAAATTCAATCAGCCGTTTCCTTGTCAGAATCCCGCATAGAGCATTCCGGCCATCAACGATGGGGACAAAATTCTGATTCAGCATTGCAGTTACAACCTGCTCGGAATCTGCATCTATTTGTAACGCAGGGCAAAAATCTCTGCGAACAATGCTGCCAAGTCGGTATCCCTCCTGTACTTTCAAGTCTGTTGTCTGGCAAGCAAGAAGGTGGCGGAGGAAATCTCCCTCCGTCACGCTTCCAATATACTGTTCCTGATCATTCAGTACCGGGACAGCGGTATAGCCATGTACCATAAACCGTTCCAATCCCTGACGAATCGTATCCTTTTCATAAAGAAATACAGTGGAGATTTTGGGAATCATGATTTTAGCTATGTTCATTTCACTTCTCCAGAATACCGTCCAGCATCAGATTGACTTCCAGCACATTGACAGTCTCTTCACCAAAGATGCCAAGGAATCGTCCGTCGGTGCAGTTTTGGATGATCTCACGCACTTCATCTTCGGTCATATCATTTGCCTTTGCAATGCGTGCTACCTGATATTCCGCTGCTGCCGGGGAAATATGGGGATCAAGCCCACTGCCGGAACAAGTAACCAGGTCCACCGGAATGGCCGTTTCGTCCATGTCCGGATCGGCAGTCCGGAGCTTTTCTACCCGCTCTGCCACGAGCTGTGCATACTCCTCGCTTGCCGGAGAGAGGTTGGAGGGGGCGGCGTACATCAGTGCCTTTCCGTTTTCATCCGTATAGGTTGAAACATCAATATTCATAATGCGCCCCCACATATGAGCTTCATCTGTATATTGCTGCCCAAGTAATTCACAGCCATATTTTTTCCCGTCTACTTCAATGATGCTTCCGTTTGCATTATCCGGAAAAATAAGCTGAGCGATTCCTGTTACAACACCCGTATAGATCACGCCGCACAGCAGCGTAAAAATTAAAAAGATCATACCTGCCTTTGGCAGTACACTTTTCATTGTTTTCATAATATATACCCCCTTATCCGAAGATTGTGAGAAAAATTTTCTGAAGCAATTCCGGCGCCCACAGGGCGAAACGCAGTGTATTCACACATAGGACGGCTAAGGTCATGCCAAGAATTCCTTCAAAATACGAGATTGTTTTCTTTGTTATCGCATTCATATTTTGCCTCCTCCTTATACCAGGCCGGTAAACACCAGCAGAACATCAATCAGTTTCACAAAGATAAAGGGAGCCGCCAGACCGCCCAGACCATAAACCAGCAGGTTCCGTGACAGCAGCTTTCCGGCAGAGACCTCACGGTATTTCACACCTTTCAGTGCCAACGGAATGAGCGCGATAATGATGAGTGCATTATAAATAATCGCAGAGAGGACAGCGCTTTGCGGGGAATGCAGCCCCATAATATTCAGAGCAGACAGTCCCGGATAAAGTCCCATAAACAGCGCCGGAATAATGGCAAAGTATTTTGCCACATCGTTGGCAATGGAGAAGGTAGTCAGGCTGCCTCGTGTCATCAAAAGCTGTTTGCCGATGCGAACAATGTCGATCAGTTTTGTGGGTGAAGAGTCCAAATCCACCATGTTACCTGCTTCTTTTGCTGCTTGTGTGCCGCTGTTCATGGCAACTGCAACATCTGCTTGTGCCAAAGCCGGAGCGTCGTTGGTGCCGTCGCCTGTCATGGCTACCAAATGACCCTTGGCCTGAAAATCACGAATCATTGCCAGCTTTCCCTCCGGCGTTGCTTCCGCAAGGAAGTCATCCACACCGGCCTCGGCAGCAATGGCCGAAGCAGTAATCGGATTGTCGCCGGTGATCATAATGGTCTTGATGCCCATTTTCCGCAGATCTGCAAATTTCTCCTTCACACCCTGCTTGATAATATCCTTCAGATAGATAACGCCGAGGATCTTGTGGTTCTTAGCTACGACCAGAGGTGTGCCGCCCTTGGACGCAATAGACTTGACAACTCGATCACAGTCCGGAGAATACATACCGCCTGCATGAGTCACATAACTCTGCATGGCGTCTGCTGCGCCTTTTCGGATTTCGTTCCCGTCAAAGTCGACGCCGCTCATACGGGTCACGGCAGTAAATGGGACAAAATGCATATTCTTGTCCTGAAGGCTTCTGCCACGAATTCCAAACTGTTCCTTGGCCAGCACGACAACGCTTCTGCCCTCAGGGGTCTCGTCTGCCAGAGAAGAAAGCTGAGCGGCGTCTGCCAGTTCCTGAATATCTACACCATCTACCGGAATGAACTCCGATGCCTGTCGATTGCCCAGAGTGATGGTTCCGGTTTTGTCAAGCATCAGAATGTCTACATCACCGGCGGCTTCAATGGCACGACCACTCATGGCCAGAACATTTGCCTGGTTCAGTCGGGACATACCGGCAATACCGATGGCGGAAAGCAAGGCACCAATGGTAGTAGGCGCAAGGCACACCAACAGCGCTACCAGAGTTGTTACAGAGGTGGGATTCTCAATTCCCGCCAGCTTTGCAGAAAAAATGGAATAAGTGTAGAGAGAGACTGTCACCAAGATAAAGATAATGGACAAGGCTACCAGAAAAATCTGCAAAGCAATTTCGTTGGGCGTCTTTTTCCGGGCAGCACCTTCTACCATCGCAATCATCTTGTCCAGAAAGCTCTCTCCGGCTTCGTTGGTCACTCTGACAACGATCCAGTCCGACAGTACAGTGGTGCCGCCGGTCACAGCGCTGCGGTCGCCGCCTGCCTCACGAATTACAGGAGCGGATTCGCCGGTGATGGCGCTTTCATCCACAGATGCCGCCCCTTCTACGACTTCGCCGTCTGCCGGAATCTGCTCTCCGGCTTTGACGATCACCAGTTCCCCCTTTTTCAGCAGGGCGGAGGGAACCACAGTCACGCTGTCCTTCTCCGAGACAGAGGGGATCTTATGCGCGTCCACGTCCTTACGGGATGCCCGGAGAGAATCTGCCTGTGCTTTACCACGACCTTCTGCAATGGCCTCGGCAAAGTTGGCAAATAGCACGGTAAACCAAAGGATAATGGCAATCGCCAGTGTATATCCGCTTGGAGCGTCTTTTAACCCGAACAGGGATACCACCCAAAGGATACTGGTCAAGATCGCAGACGCAAAAACCAGAAACATGACCGGGTTTTTTGCCTGTGTTTTCGGGCTCAATTTCACAAAAGAATCTTTAATTGCCCTGCCGAGCATTTTCCGGTCGGCAAAAGCAGTTTTCTGTTTTGTACGCATATCTGTAAATCTCCTTTACGCAATGCTGCCAAAGAACTCAGCAAGCGGACCAAGGGCAAGCGCCGGGAAGAAGCTCAGCGCACCGATCAGCAATACCACAACAATCAGCAGGAAAACAAACATTCCATTTGTGGTAGATAAGGTGCCCGCAGTCGTGGCAATTTTCTTTTTCCCAGCCAAGCTGCCTGCGATTGCAAGTGTGCCGATGATGGGCAGGAACCGGGCAAAGAGCATCACCAGTCCCAGGCTTACATTCAGAAATACGGTATTCCCATTGAAACCGGCAAAGGCAGAGCCGTTATTGCCGCCACAGGATGAGTAGGTATACAGCATTTCAGAGAAACCGTGGGCACCGCCGTTATGCAGGCTATCCATGACAGAGGGTACTACGGCGGCAAGGCCGCTGCCGACCAGAATTGCAATGGGTGTTGCAAGGCAAACCAGTACCGACCATTTCATCTCATAAGGCTCAATTTTCTTGCCAAGGAATTCCGGTGTACGGCCTACCATCAGACCGGCAATGAACACCGTCAGAATAGCAAAAGCAAGCATACCGTAAAGGCCGCAGCCCACGCCGCCGAAAACGACCTCGCCGAGCTGCATCAGCAGCATAGTCACCATGCCGCCAAGAGGCGTGTAGCTGTCATGCATGGAGTTTACAGCGCCGTTGGAGGCTGCTGTGGTGAAAGCTGCCCATGTAGAGGACCCTGCAATGCCGAAGCGAGTCTCCTTGCCCTCCATATTGCCGCCTGCCTGTTCGGCCATTGACATATTGACTGCGCCGTTTTGTGCAAGCTGGGGGGTGCCAACCTGTTCAGTGACGGCGATACAGCTCAAGGCAACAACCAGGCAGAGAAACATTGCCATAAAGATCGCAACACCCTGCTTCTTGTTCTTTACCGCAGAACCGAATGTGAAACACAGTGCCGCCGGAATCAGCAGAATGGAAATCATTTCGATCAGATTGGTAAAGGCATTGGGATTTTCCAAAGGATGTGCGGAGTTGACGCCCATATAACCGCCGCCGTTGGTGCCGGTCTGTTTGATTGCGACCTGGCTGGCCGCAGGACCCATCGGTACGAACTGCTCGGTGACGATCTGTGCATCCGAAACGATTTCGCCATCTACAGTGACGGTTTCGGTGTCTAAGTCAATTACCGCATCCTCAAGGATTTCGCCTTCTGCACTGACGGCAATCGGTTCTACAAGGGATACTGTTTCTGAACTTTTCAGGTTCTGAATCACGCCGCCGCCTACCAGCAACAGAGAAATGACCAGATTCAGCGGGAGTAGGATGTGAACCACAATGCGGGTCAAGTCCACCCAAAAGCTTCCCAACCCGGAGGATTTCACCTTGATAAAGCCACGGATCAATGCAAATAGAACGGCGATACCTGTAGCGGCGGAAACAAAGTTCTGAACAGTCAGACCTAAAGCCTGAGTGAGATAACTCAATGTGGATTCACCGGAATATGCCTGCCAGTTTGTATTGGTAATGAAACTTGCAGAAGTGTTAAATGCCAAATCCCATTTCACACCGGAAAGATGCTGCGGATTTCCGGGAAGAACTCCCTGCACAAGTTGAAGCAGGAACAGAAAAACAAGCCCGATACCGGAAAAAATTATTACACTTACCGCATATTTTTTCCATGTCATCTGTTCTTCTCTGTCTACACGCGTAACCTTGTAAATCAGGTTTTCGCACGGTGTCAGAACTTTGGACAAAAAAGTTTTCTCGCCGCTCATGACGTTTTTTATGTAAGCGCCCAGTGGAATTGCCAAAACAACCAGAATGGCAAGGTATAAAACATACTGAATCATGGTGCTCATGCCTGATCATCTCCCTTCATTAAAATATAGACATACCACAGCAGCATTGCTGCCGCACATACACCTATGAGTGCAATTAGCATTTGCATAAGATTCATCCTCCTTTTTTGCTGTCCCCAATATCATAAAACCTTTCCTCTAAAAATGGCATTAGTGATCTTTTGTGTGTTTAAAGATGAAATAAAGATTACAACCAACCCAAAAGCCATGCCATAGGAAAGGCGATAACGATCGTACTGATACAGACACACGCCAAAACCAGTAATGGCATTCCAACAAAGATGGAGATGGAGCCAAGTAGCGGATGATGCCAAATAAAGCGCTCCGCTTTTGCGTCAAATCTCTGTTCAAATCTTCTCGCCGCATTTGTAATGCTCATAATTGTTCACCTCATTTCTTTCTTGCAAGGCCATAATACCGCTAAAAGTATTAAGAGGGGAAAAGGGTCCTGCAATCGAAACTAAGATTGTATAAGTCTTTGTCGCTCCAGGAAGTGATCTTACGGCTTTGTTCAAGCCTTGTGCGCTTTTGTCTGAAATCCGTCACGCTTTATAACGAGTCGTGATCCTTCAGGGTTTTGCTGCCAAATAGATGTCAAAACAGCAGTATAGCCCGGATGGAGGCGCTGTCGATAAAATAAAAAAAGTGAACCCTCTGGGTGTTTCCACCCAGAAAAGTCCACATAGAAAGAGCTGCTTTGGATTTATAAGAGATCGCAGTTGTCCAAATCCCTGCCATGAATCGTAGTTGTTGATGTACATTTGATGCGTGGTCTAAACAGGCAAGATTTCAGCTGCTGTTTTGGGCTCGAACCTGACCGGTTTCCCGGCTTTGCATAAAAATCCGATCCCTGTTTTAAGAGGCTGATTTTGGCTCTGCACATTTTTGCACACTTTTTGCACACCGGAACAACTGGATAACGGATGCGAGAGGGGATAATAGGTGCAAGGAATGCAGCAGATGCAAAACTCAAATTTACGGTAAAACGATAAAAACAACGAATTCACGCAATTTTGAAAATTGACGATTGTTGCACGTTGGTTTCTCTTAATCAGTGGGCCCAGGGTTCGAGTCCCTGGAGGTGCACCACAACAACAAAATCCGAACTTTTTTCCGATAGGAGAAGGGTTCGGATTTTTTGTATTCTTCGGAAAACAGAACGAATCCCTTGCTTCCATCGAGAAACGTCCTAGACCTTATCATAAGGAAAGCACGACAGACTACTGTAAGAGTGCCGTAAGGCGGAAAGGACACGAGTATGAAGTACGATGAAAGAACCTGCAAATTCAACATGGACACCAGCTGCGTGGAGCTGCTGCTCCGGGATGGGAGAAAGATTTCTATTGACTGTACCGGGGTCGAGGATGCACTGGATGTGACCGTGGCGCAGAGGTCGGAGTTAGACTACCTCATCTACAATGATCCATTGGGCTATGCCGATTTGATTCTGAATGGCAATCCGAAGGAATATTTGAAAAACGTAACCGGAAGCCATGGGCTAGAAGATTAAGGGCAAAACAAAAAACAGGGTGCGCCCCTGAATAGGACGCACCCTGCAAAAGACCACAGACGATAGCGATATGTACAACAGGGAGTTCCCCAGTGGGAACTTCCTGTTTTTCGTTGTTTGCATGATGAGCCTGCTCTGCCTGCCACGCGGCAAACTCCCTCTGGCCTTCCTCGCTGTTCCAGCAGGCAAGGATGGCTGGGTAGAATGCCCGCGCCAGACGGTCGATGACTTCATCGGGGTAGGGGGAAGTATTTGTGGACTTTTTCTTTTTGTTCAAACGCACGCTCCTTTGACTGTCCCACCATGGCAAAGCCGGGCGAGAAAATCAAAGTTCCATTTTTATCAGGCGCAAGGGTGCGGATGCTTTCCGCCCTGCACTTGCAGACGGTGGCTCGTTGATGGCTTACAAGTGCCTGTTGTTATGCGACTTTTTCATCGTTCAGCATTTCTTCAAACTGTGCCATATATGCCTTGTGCTGCTTCAGAATCTTCATGGATTCCATTTTCACATAGGCATCATCAGGCACCTTGGGGAGATACTTCATCAGGAAATCAACATCCCGCTGGATTCGCCGGACGGCAGCTTCCAGCGCAGAATAGTTGATTCCGTAGATTCGTTTCTGCGGAGCAGAGCGGTCCTCCGGGTGCAGAATCTCGTGCACGATCTGCTTGCGGTTCTGAAAATCGGCTCTGGCAAGGCGGTGCATATCAGCATCACGGACTTTGAACTGCCCGGACAGGATTTTCTCCTGCATACCGGGTATCATCTGCTCCGTAATCTCCACGCCGCGCATGAATTTTTCAGAACGGGCAACGTAGGATTCGCTGACATTGTTCCGCTCTGCAATCTGCTTGCGGATGCTCGCTTCCGCAGAGGTGGGAGGAATTGTGTCAAATTGACACAATTCCTCCTGAACGGCTTCCTGAGTGGTTGCTGTATACTGATTGTTGCCGTTTCCGCCGGGCTTTCGATGTTCCACACTGTACTGCTTTCCAATGAGGAACTTCTTTTGCTCCGGGGTTAAATTGCGCCGCCCCAGCTGATTCTTGCAGATCCAAGCGAGGGCTTCCTCACGGTTCGCAAAGCGGAGCGGCATGGTAGAAAAGCAGATTTCGGGGTGCTTCTGAAGAATCGCATAGCGATTGTGTCCGTCAATAAGGGTATTGCCCCAAACGATCAAAGGAGAGAGCAGCTTGCCTTCTTTCAGGATATTTTCTTCAAGCTACTTAAATTCATCATTGGTCAGAGGAGGAATCTGGGACTGGAACTCCGGGTCGATTTTCAGATTGATCATACGCACACTCCTTTATCTCTCCTGCTGCGCCGGTTCTTCCTCCCGGAAAAAGGACGCAACATTCTGCTTTGCGGTTTTCAGTTTGAGCAGTTCCTCTTTAGCTTCCTTGTACTGCTCGTAGAACTTTGCCTTTTCGGATGCCAGCTGCGCATACTCGACTTCCAGCTTTTTCGGGCTGGGCAGCTTTGTGATGTTGTTTGCCTTAAAATAGGCTGCTGCTGCCCGGTATACTGTCAGCTCTGCACGGCGCTGCTCCTCAAAGGCTGCGGAGCAACCTTTTTTGTATTTCTATAAATAACAATCAAGAGGGCGACAGCTTTTGTTGTCACCCTCTTGATTGTTATTTATTTTTCCCACGTTTTGGCTTTTTGTCGGACATTTATAATTTGGAACTGGTATAGAATGCTGGGAATTGCAGAAACCAATGAAAAAATACCCAAGATGATAGAATGCTTGATAATGGCAAACAGTGCAAATAGAAGCAGCAGGAATAGCCATGGGTTACGCAAAGTGCGGTAGTATTTTTCTTTATCGGCATAAGAGGTATGAAGTTCAAAAGGCTTTCCGTCGTTTGCTTTTTCTACAATCAATAGTTCCCGGTTAAAAGTTGTTGCGTTTGTTGCAATACAACCGTCCATTTCTGCCCATGGGCGCCAACGAACTTTTCCAACAGAATAGTTTAGATTGATATTCTTGGAAAATACTTTGTAGCCCATATCCTCCAAAAAATCAGCATAGTCTGTTGCATTCTCTTTTGATTTTTCTCCGATAAACTCTACACAATAGGTCACTTCATCGGGATTACATTTTTCAAATTCATAGAGCATTCTTCCTGTCCGGACAAGTCGATAACCCTTTTCAGACATTTTGTTTAGCCATTTTTCCTGCGTATTTAGCAATCCGCCAAAAAAGCGATAACATTTTTTACTCATACTGCACCTCCAATAATTTCACTTGCAATGCTTACAAGTTCATTTAGTCTTGCAAGCTCTTTTTCTGCAATTTCTTTTCCCTGTGCTGTAATGTGGTATTCTTTTTTTCTTCCCTCACTATCTCCATAAGGTTCAATCCACTTCTTGTCCTGCAAAGAGTTTAATGCTCCATATAAAGTGCCTGCGCCTAGGGAAAGCCGTCCGTCTGTTTTTTCTTCAATAAACTGCATAACAGCGTATCCGTGTTTTGGCGTATAGAGAGAGAGCAGAATATAAAAGGTGACTTCTGTAAGCGCACCACCTTTTGCATTGTCGCGCATGGTTTGCCCCCCTTTTTTTTGTTACGGTTACTGTAATAAATATATCACTAACCGTAACATTCGTCAAGCGGATTTAGGAAAATTATTTAATGGGTGTGTGAAAGAAGAATGGTCTGCTCTCTATTTGTTTTATTGTTCGGCGTGTCGTGGTGCTGGGAATTGCTAGGAATCGGTTGAACATTCGTTTTGGTCATTGTACCTCCTGTCTGTTCGATAACTCCTCGGTGAAGTTATGTAAGTACGACACGCCGTTGCTGTTCGCACCGTCAGGTGCAAACCATGAGCAGGGTTTGGGGTGGGACCGCGTTTGCGAAGCGCAGCGCAGCAATGAAAGCCCCAGTGGGGCTTTTAAGCGGCAGCGCGGTCTGCGACAGTAGATGGAGGGGCGTGGCCCCGACAAGCGCTACCCCAACAAGATCACTTGGAAAACTCGCAAGAGTTTGAGAAGTGAAGTCCCAGTGGAGCACAACATTTTCAAGAATTGAAAATTTGTGGCCACGGGACGGTTCTTGCCCTCTACCGCTGCGCTCAAAACGCATTTTCAACAAATATTTCCAAATTGTTAAGACGCAAAAAATAAGTAGCTGGGCTCTGCTCATGTAATGGGGTCACCGTTTGCTCCGAACGAAGTTTTGCAGCGGCGTTTTCCGGCTCGCTCACGGAAAGTGTGAGGTCATGGCACGGTATCACGTTCAGACGGCTTATGAAGGAATCAAGGTTCGGTATGAAGAAAGCCGGGCGCAGTGCGGACACTGCGTCCGGCTTCTTTCAAGCACGAGAATAACACTTTGAGGTTGTACAGCCAACAACTGTAAATAAAATTCGGAGATTTGTACAACCACATAAGGTTCTATTTGTAAAAAAATACCGCCCACGCAGCGCAGCTATGGATTTTGTCGGGTGAATCGGCGGCAAAATAGATCGGGTGTGTTGCGGGGCGGTAAATTCTTTCGTGGACTTTCCATCACTGAAGTGGTGGGTTTCACGGTGATAACCAACCACTTTCTGTGGCTGTGTTCAAAATGAACACGACCACATCTTGTGGATGACTTGTAACCAATCCACAAAATCAGTGGGACTTTCGGAAATAATAGCATATTCTCTGCAAGGTGTCAACACTTTAGGAGAATGAATACATGAAATAGGCAAAACATACACAGTACAAGTGGAAAGCAACACTGTGTTTTAGAAAAACTCTTAATTCTCGCAGTTCAATCGAACTTTCACGGTAAAAGTTCCATTCTTTTTCTCGGCATAAAAATCGCCATCGCTTTCCCGTACCACACGTTTTACATTTTTCAGCCCATATCCATGGTGGCTGCCAACCCGAAGGCTGCGCGAGGTATCACTGTATGGATTGTCAAGGCGGTAGAAAAGGCTTCGATACTGTTTGCGCAGCTGCAAATGGATCTTTCGTTGTTCTGGAGGCAAGCCACAACAAGCTTCAATTGCATTGTCGAATGTGTTTCCAATCAGGATGCTTAAAGATAACGGAGATATAGATAGAACTTCTGGAATCGTTACGTCCAGAGTTACTTTGATGCCGTTTTCTTCTGCTGTATGTAAATACTGATTCAGCAGTGCGTCCACAACTGGATTTCCAATCGTAGAAATATTTTTGGAACGTTCAAAGGCATCCGTTGCATCTCGTACAATTTTGTGAAGTTCTTCGGAATTCCCGCGTTCCGCAACTGCCTGCATTGCCAGAATATATTTTTTGATGTCGTGCCAAAGGGCTCTTGTTTCTTCCTGCCGTTCCTTTAGCTGCTGATAATACTCCATCTGCAAGCGATATTGCTGCTCGTTAAATTCCGCTCTGAATTTTTCCTGCTCATTTTTTCGGAGGGCTTCCACATAGAAAACAATCAGGATATTCATTAAGAGGAGTACCACCATCAAGCCAATCAGGTAGTCTGGAAAATTTTCATCCGCTGCATGGTACTGTACCACATAGCAAACTGCAATGCTGGCAATCTGAATAGCGATGATCGGCAGCAGCCAAAGAACGCGCAGCACATTTTCTTTCCGGCTGAAAAAATGTGAAACTAAGATTAGCAATGGAATCTGAATCAGATTCGAGAACACCACGTAAATCAGTCTGGCCGCACCTGCTTGCATTAGGACATCTGTATCCGGGATGCGCAGTCCGATAAGAAGCATCGCAAGGATTTCAACTACTGCTACAAGCGTGAAAAATGCAGCACTTGCAAAGATGGCTTGCCATATTTGTGCTTCATAAAACAGCATCGCCAGAAGAAACCCTCCCAGCAGAAGGTAAATCGTTCGCGGCATCACCCAAGTGGGAAACAAACTCAATGTACATTGCCCCACGATTAGAAGTGCAATATAAAGATAGTACCATCGTGAAGATAAATCTTTTTTCTGGAATAAACGGTCAACGAAAAGTACGAGCAATGCGATGTTGGCGAAACTCCCAGCAAATTCAACAAAATAATATATCATCTTCCCAAATAAGCGTTAAAGCTCTGATTGAACTCCTGACGCTTCCTCCGGCTGATCGGCAATTGATTTCCACTCGACAGAACAACCATCGTTCCTGTGGCATAGATAATATGCTCCATGTTGACAAGATAGCTTTTATGGGGTGAAGCAAAACACCTTTTCGGCAACTGTTCTAAGGCTTCTGGAATTGTCATTCGCAGAGTGAGGTCTTGACCTTTACAATGAATCAAGACTTTATGCCCATGGCTTTCCAGATAATAAATGTCCGATGTTTCCAATGAGAGTGTGGCTCCTTCATATTCAACGGTAAAGTGCTTGGAATTCAATTCTTGGACAACGGCATCCATTGCAGCGGTAAAAAGCGATTCATCAAGTGGTTTCACCAGATAACGGAATGCAATGCCATACCCCTGCACAGCGTATTCATGCCGCTTTGTAACAAAGATCACCAGCGGATGTTTTTCCATCTGCGTTAAGGTTTGTGCCAACTGGAATCCGTTTGAAGGCATTTCGATATCAAGCAGCAGAAGATTGAAGAACTTCCTTTTTAGCTGCAAATCACTTAAAAGTGCGGCACCGTCTGTGTAATTTTCAATGTCAAAGTCGCTATGGACATCATATCGCTTGACGCTCTGAACAATATCTTCAAGTTCTGACGGTTCATCATCGCAGACTGCAATTCGATACCTCACCATTTTGTCGTCCTCCACAAAGTAATGTTGCTGACACTATTATAAACTGTGCATTTGCGCCTGACAAGTGGTTTGACATACCACTTTTGCCGCAATAACGACCAGTTTTGCCAAAGACCTTGCTTTCGGAAAAATCTATGGTACATTGATATTGAAATCAGTATCAGTGTTTCTACAATATCAAAACCGGGAAGGATAAGCATGAAGTTTTCACCATTGGAACTTTTACTGGTTATTTCGATAGCGGTAATCGTAGGAATCGTACTGGTAGTTCTTGTAAAGTATCTGATTCGCTATGCCATTAAGTTTTTACGCAAAAATTGAAAGGACACCGATTGCCAATGAAGAAAGCATACTATGGCCTCCTTACATTTGCAATCATGAGCTTGTCTTACGATTTGTATTATTGGAACATGAGAAGTGCTGTGGGTGTTCTAAGGGCAGAAGATAAGGTACTTTGTTTATCAAGTGGAGGCATTTGCGTTCTCATAATAGTTTTTGTTGTTATAAAAAGCATCAAAAATAAATAGATTGATATATATTTCTGCCGCAGAATTTTATCGAGGTGAAGCGATACTGATGAAAAAGATACAGAATTTTTTCTCATATGCAAAGGTAAGTGAGCTGCCAAAAAATCAAATTTTTGAGTTATTCGATTTAAGTAACAATGGAAAAGATGTTTCTCCTTATAAAATCGACTACGCAGTTAATAAAGATATTTTAGATGAATGCCAATTGGGAGCTTACGAAAGTTTGATTGAACTCAACAACGAAGTAGCTCTTTTGTATGATAATGGAAAGATCGTTGCTCTTATTGGCTATGTTGTACAGTGAGGAACTAAAATGAAGAAAACTTATTGCGTATAGTACTTCTCGGATGGTTTATACTTCTGTGGGTGGTTATGGTGTTACATATCATTCATATGTTGCAAGAGAGTTTAGGAACCGTAAAGAAACATCGAAAGGAAAAGAATCATGAGTAAAATTATAGGAGCTTTGCTGTTAGTTGCTCTTGCAGTGCGGTTGGTGGTGCTTTTCTTCTTTAAGCGGAATATTGTTCTGAATGAAATATCGTTGGTACTGTTTATAGCCGTTTTCGTGGTTGCCGTTATTGTAATGCTGGTAAAGTGGTGGAAATGGAGAACTAAATAATTTATATTACCGTGTTGAAGGACTATTTTATTATCATGCGAGCTTACTATTTCGGATTTACAACCGTGAGAAGCTATTCGTGTATTTAAGGCTAAGTACATTCTATGAAATGATTCTAGGCTTGAGGGGTGAGCAAAGATGAAGCACGACAAACTGTTCCTTGTAAGAATTTTGTGCTTAATCGGAATTGCAGGAGAATTATTGATTCCCAATAATATCATTCGTATGTTATTTGGTCTGTTTTTTGCAATAATAAGTGTTGCTTTTTTGTTGATGCACAAGAATGATATAATTTTGGAAGAAAGTGACAGAAAAAACAATTATTCAATTTCTATAATATGTATTAGCGTTATTCTACTTTTATTTATTATCGTTAGTTATATAATATTAAAAGCGTTGCGAGTCATTGTGCTATCTGATTCGCAGGAAATTTTTCTTTCAGAGATTCTCGTGTTTGGTTTTATGGCTATCTTTGGAAATTGCTCTAAAAAGCTTCCATTCAATAAGTATGTTGGTTTGCGTTTACCATGGACATTAGACGATTGTCAAACATGGAGATATGCACACATGCTTTTATATGAATTAACTTTTCCTACTATACTTTTAGGTATTACAATTCTTTTTTCTCTGCCCAATAAATCGAAAGCGGTCATGATTTGGTCAATACTATTGTATATTGGCACTCCGTCCATCCTTTCTTATTTTTACTGCAGAAAAAGGCATTAATAAGATGCACGATTCAAATATGAAAACCATAGCTGGATGCCCAGTGTTGAGGGTCATATTGTTTGCAGCCACACCGATTTCGTTACAAGTTTTCTCTATTTTGATACAAAATCGTGGACTTCGACGGGTTCTTGTGCTTTGATATCATTGATAATAGCTAGAGTGGAATTTGAGATGAAAGGGAGATTCCGATGCAGAACTTAACGCATTAACCAATTTCGCGCATGTACATTCAGATGGTGAAGTTCAAAAGATTTGATTGTTCTGAAAGAATCACACACACCTTTGTAACGGCATTTGCTGTCGTAAACGTAAATAGCATCTAAAAACTTTACAGCATCAGCTGGACGTCCCCGAATCAATCGTCTAGAATCGAATTCAATTCGGGTTCCATATTTCATCTTACTATGAATCGGTTGAATAGGAGTGTCTTATGAAGAAAAGTTTAACCTTCTCCTTTGCTATGTTACTGGGGGTAGTAGTTCTTCTAAGTCCGGTCTCAAATGCACTTGAAGCAGATATGAGCAGTTCAATTACATATAGGCCGGAGGATACACAGATTTGCTATGTCTCTGAAATAGATGAGGTTATAAGCAATACGGAAATTGACAAATCGGTTCGGCAAACCGTGAAGGAACGAGCCCGCACCGGAGCAACTTTCTACTCTATAACACCAGAATCGCAGGAGCAGGTCGAGCGGCTGTTCGGCGTTCATTTTGTGGAAAACGCTTTGCTGGATACCATGGAGCATAGCATTGCCCAAAAAGATCAAATGAATGTCTTTTTCAATTCCTCCACCAAAGTCACGGAGACGGAATATACAAGATACTGGCTGGACGGAAATGTAAGTATTTCACTTTGCGCCAACACATTTTATGATGTGGATGGAATGTGCGGTTCTCAGAAAACGTATACGAAAACATTCCCTAAACAGAATTACAGCATTTCCAAAAAGCTTTACACATCGAAGTCAGGAAAGTGCTTTGAAATCTACACAGTACAGGATCGTGCTGGCTGTACAACTGCACAGTATACCATGTTCCAACACCATGCAACAGACTATGCCCTTTATGTCCGCAATGAAAATGCTCAAAAAAGTGAGACGGCTGGTATTTCAAACGATTATCTGCTGACCTTACTGGATAGTTTCTCCTTTGAAAACTGATCGCTTTAAAAAGCTTGGTTGCACGCTATTTGTTGTTACACATAACTCAGATATTATGCAAAGAGAACTGCTGGTCATTCAGATTTAAAGAAGGTCGGTTCTGAAGCAAAAGAACAATAATGTACAACAGCCCTCTATTTGCAACGACTGCAAGTAGAGGGCTGTTGGTCTGTTGGGAATATTTTAATTAAAGGCTAGTCTTCTAGTCTACCGTGGTCACAGCCGAGTGAGAGATAATGCTCAATCTCACCATCCAGCACAAGCTGGGCATACTCCAAGGGCTTGTTGTAGAGCAGCCAGTCCAGTTCTGCCCGCCGCGCCGGAGTGTTGCCGTATTCGTCCTCAATAGCGATGCAGATAAACAAAACTGTGATTATGCAACAAATTTTCTATGAATTTATGTGCAGTCATACGATGTTTTAAAACAAGTGTAACAAACTTCCTTTAAAAGCGTTATTATAATAGAAAAATTCCTTTTCTAGGTGCGTGTAAGACATAGGGGAGGACAGCTTATGAAAATCAAAGAAAGTCCATCTATCATTCTGGCGTTTCATGGGATGCTTGGCCGCAAGAAGCAGACCAGCCTATTGCTGCTTTTGCTGACACTGGTTTTCTCGTTCCTGACGGCGGCGGTGATCTACTCCGTCAGCTCTGCACAGGTATTGCAGGACACCCGCTGTGAACTATATGGCGAATGGCAGTACCTGCGTTTGTCGGATACTGCTGCGGATGCCGCACAGGCAAAAAACACCTTGCCCGCATCCGCACAGGTCAGCACAGTGATCCAAAACGGAATCGTTCTCGGCGCAGACGATGGCGTGGCGGGCGGGATCGGAACGGTAGACGATACCTTTGCGCAGCTGGGACGTATCGTGCCGATCAGCGGTAATTTCCCCACGCAGTCCGATGAGATTGCCATGACGACGACGCTGCTGGATGCGCTGGGCTGCTCCTATGACGTAGGGCAGACGGTCACGCTGAAGGTCGCTGCCAATGATTACGACCCGCTGGCAGGCTCCGGCGCAGTGATGGAAAAAGCCTATACCCTGTGCGGTGTTTTGCCTGCCTATGATGTTTATTGGAATCTGAACGGCAATCTCACCGTCAGCGGCATTGTAGCAGAGCCGCTTGCCATAGACGGGCAAAAGTTCCAGACGTTTTATTATCTGAATGCAACCGCACCCGTGACCGCTTCGACCGACCCTGCTTTAGTGGCAAACGAGTATGCCTACCCGCAGGAGGATACCGTTTCGTCCTCCCTGCGCTTTTTGCTGGTCGCAGCGATTTTGGTCAGCTTTTTTGCAGTGGCGCAGTATTTCCTGATCGTTCTGCACAAGCGTGTACATACCATCAACACCTTCCTGACGCTGGGGGCTAAGAACCGGGATCTCCGGCTCATGTGCCTGTGGGAGGCGCTTTTTGCCGGGCTTGCGGCAGTTGCTGCAGGGTTTGCACTGGGCTGCGGTGCTGCGGCCATCGGTCTGGGGCTGCAAAAGCACCTTTCGTTCTTGGTGATCCCCGCTGCGTCTCTTGTGCCGCTGGCAGTGCTGTTTCTGCTCTCCGTGTTGCTGGGCGCACTTTTGCCTGCGGTGCTGGTTCGCCCGCAGACCGCAAAACCCAAAGAGAAGCCTGCAAAAAAATTCCGCTTGGCACAGCTGCCGCTTGCACCGCAGATCGGTGTCGGCTGCGCGGTATTGCTGATCGCCGTCAGCTGTCTGTATGTCGGCTGGCGTGTCATGCTGCCGTATGATCTGGATGCACCGTATGCCTGTCTGTCCATTAAGATGAACGGAACCTCCGGGATGCCGTTTTCTCTGAAAGAGGATCTCGCTGCATTGCCCGGTGTGGAAGAGGTTTCCGCCGCAATTGATCTGACCGATACCTATACCGTGACATCAGACAAGATCCAGTCCAGCCAGATGCTTGCCGATATCTGGGTCAAGGACAACGGCGACATCCCGAGTTTAATAATGCAAAATGCCTCAAAAGGAACACTAAATACGACAGTCTGTGCTTTGCCGGATGATGAACTACGCCGCATTGCCGCAGATGCCGGCGTTTCGGACGAGGAAATAGAGACGCTGCTGGCAGGGGATTCTGTTTTGACCCTGTGGAGAGATTGCTATTATGACCCCGCTGCGGATGAATATTATCAGGGCTTCCAACCGGATGGCAGTACGTTGGTTGAACCGGTTTTTGCGGCCGGAGACAAGTTGAGCATCCAATACCAGCGTTATACCGGGCAGGATGAAGCCGGGAATGATGTCTACCGGACGTATACCGCCCAGCTGCCCATTGCCGGGGTCGTAAAGTCTGCAAGCAATTACACACTGCTGACAACAGACCGGATCATTTTCAGCGGCACGATTTTTGTCAGTACGGCTCTTTACCATAAAATGTTTGAGAGCGCAGGCAGCTACTTTATGGAAAAGGAAGGATACAGCAGCCTGAACGTGAAACTGTCCGCTGACAGCAATTTCTCTTTGCGGCGGTCTATTTCCTCCATTGCGACGCGCAGGAATGGTATCCTGCGTGCAGATAACTACGACCTGATCAGCCAGAGCTACACCGAGGGCACACAGAGCGCTTTCCTTGTCGGCATCCTTGCGGTATTCGGGGTCCTTCTGGGGTGTGCGCTGCTGGTGGTTTTGAACCTTTCGGCTTATGAAATCCAGCAGCAGCGGCTGTCGCTTCTCCTGACGCTGGGCGTTTCCCCGAAAAAACTGGTGCTGTCCTATGCAAAGCTGCTGCTCCCGGTCATCGTTGGGACAACGCTGCTTGTGAATATCGTTGTCTATGCGGCGGTCTCGCGTATCGTTCCGATCCAGAGCATTCTCGACCTGATCCG